>JAFDHF010000061.1 GCA_019308905.1 Deltaproteobacteria bacterium | reverse complement strand
CTTCCCTGCGGAGAATGGGTGGGTGAATTACTCGGGCTTTCCCCTGTCCGCTCCCGGGAGTTGCTCGACAGGTTTTCCTATGGAAATTTCAGCGAGGATGTCCCTGGGATTCTCAAGAACAGGGTCCTGCGGTCTGAACTTGGGCAGGGACAAAGGCTGAAAGACGAAGAGGTGGCCCTGATCACGGGATCAGGCGCGGTCTGGTGCCGGATTGATGGGGAGGCAATCGGAAGTCCCCACAAAGGGAGAGTCGTCCCAGTTTCGAGAGATGGGTTCTTGAGCGGAGGAAGAGATGCGAGTTCTGATCACAACCACATCGTTTCTTGATACCCCGGGTTCCCACCATGAGTTGTTGGAGGAGCAGGGTTATGAGATCGTCACGGCAAGGGGTCCTCTGGGTGAAGAAGAGATGATCCGCCTGGTGGGAGATGTGGACGGCCTCATCTGTGGGGATGACGCCATCAGCAAGAGGGTTGTCCAAAAAGCCGTTCCCAGACTGAGGGTTATCAGCAAATACGGAATAGGGTTGGACCGGATCGACCTCGAGGCGGCTCGCCGGTCCGGTGTACCCGTGACCTACACTCCCGGGGTCAACGAGGTCACGGTGGCCGAGCATACCTTCGGGTTGATGATATCTCTGGCCAGAAACATCCCCCAGGAAAGCCAGTACGTGAAGAGGGGGGAATGGAAACGAATCACCGGTCACGAACTCTGGAACAAGACGCTCGGGATAATCGGTATGGGGCGGATCGGGAAGGAGGTAGCCAAACGGGCACTCGCCTTTGAGATGAAAATCCTCGGGTGTGATCCGGTTTGGAATGAATCCTTTGCCGAGCAGTACTCTGTGGCTAGATGCGTTGCCGTGGAGGATCTCCTCAAGGAGAGTGACTTTGTCACCCTCCACATGAACTTGACCCCGGAAAACCGTCACTTCATCAATCGGGAAAGGCTGGCGTTGATGAAAGAGACGGCTTACCTTGTCAATTGTGCCAGGGGGGCTTTGGTCGACGCGGCGAGTGTGGTGGAGGCTCTGAAAAACGGAAAGATCGCCGGTTACGGCACCGATGTTCTGGAACACGAGCCCCCCGGTCCCGATGATCCTCTGGTGAAGAGCGGGCTGGAAAACGTCATCTTGACCCCTCATATCGGGTCGAGAACGTATGAGAGTGTCGTCCGGCAGGCGACAATGGCGGTGAAGAATCTCGTAGCCGTGTTGCAGGGGGAAAGTCCCCTGGCCCAGGCCAACTAGTGGCCGCCGAAGAATCGGCCTGGAGTGGGTGGAGCGACGTTTCGAAGGGGACGGAAATGTTCGTTCAGAAAGTGAAACCGGCATTTTCGAGTGATGACTGACCGAGGAGATGGTGATGGGGAAAAGAGAAATCGGATTGATCGGCCTGGCTGTCATGGGGGAGAACCTCGTTCTCAACATAGAGAGCAGGGGATATGCCGTTGCCGTCTACAACAGGACCACAGACAAGGTGAGGCGATTCGTGGAGGGAAGGGGTTCAGGCAGGAACATCCTTGGGACTTACTCGATCAAGGAACTCATCGATTCTCTCTCTCCTCCAAGGCGGGTCTTGATGATGGTGAAGGCAGGATCGGCGGTGGACAGCCTCATCGACCAGATAAGACCCCATCTGTCCCGCGGGGATATCCTGATTGACGGGGGAAACTCGTTTTTCAAGGACACGGAGCGGCGGCATGATGCCTTGGCAGGGGAAGGGATCTACTATATGGGTACAGGGATCAGCGGGGGAGAGGAGGGCGCGTTGAAAGGGCCGAGCATCATGCCGGGTGGGCCGAGGGAGGCCTATGACCGCCTCGAGCCGGTGTTTACCCGAATCGCGGCCCAGGTGGACGACGGCCCCTGCTGCACCTATATCGGGCCTTCAGGAGCGGGCCATTTCGTGAAGATGGTGCACAACGGTATTGAATATGGTGACATGCAGCTCATTGCGGAAGCATACGATATCCTGAAGAGCGCTTTGGGTCTGGAGGCGAAGGAACTTGCGGATATATTCGCCCGCTGGAACGAGGGGGTACTCAACTCGTTCCTCATCGAGATCACGGCCAAGATCTTGGACAAGACCGACGAGGAGACGGGCAAGCCGCTGGTCGACCTGATACTCGACAAGGCCGGCCAGAAGGGGACCGGCAAATGGACCTCACAGGTCGCCTTGGACCTGGGCGTAGCCATTCCGACCATCAACGCGGCGGTGGAGGCAAGAATCCTCTCATCCTACAAAGAAGAGCGTGTGGCGGCAAGCCGCACCCTCCATGGTCCGAACAGGGGTTTTGAAGGCCGCAAAGAGGAGCTCATCGATGCGGTCCACGACGCCCTCTATGCGAGCAAAATCTGCAGCTATGCCCAGGGGACGGCGATGATGCGGGCAGCTTCCAAGGAGTACGGCTGGGGCCTCGATCTGGCCGAGATCAGCCGGATCTGGAAAGGGGGCTGCATTATCCGGGCGCGGTTTCTCGATCGGATCAAGGAGGCCTACAGGGAACAACCCGACCTCCCGAACCTGCTCGTCCATCCTGCCTTCGGCTCGTGGGTGTCGAAGGCTCAGGAACCCTGGAGGATGGTGGTTGAGACGGCAAATCGGATGGGTATCCCGTGCCTGGCCCTTGGTGCCTCCCTCGGTTACTACGACAGCTATCGCCGGGAGCGGCTGCCGCAGAACCTCACCCAGGCCCAGAGAGATCTCTTTGGTGCCCACACCTACCAAAGGGTGGACCGGCCCGGTGTGTTCCATACGGAATGGCAGGAGAGTTGACCAAACAGTGAGAACTGGAGGATCATAATGACCGCTCGTCTAATTGCCGCCGACAAATTACGAGCCTTCGGAGCCGGGGTATTCCAGAGGGCCGGTGTTCCCAGGGGGGATGCTCAAATCGCCGCAGAGATTCTCGTAGAGGCCAATCTCAGGGGTGTCGACACCCATGGGATCTACTTGAGCAACCTCTATGCCCGCCGGCTGCGCAAGGGGTTGATCAACCCGAAACCGAGGTTCCGCTTCGAGAGGAGGAGGGCGGGGGTGGGGATTCTCGATGCGGACTACTCTCTGGGACAGCTCTCCACCCTGGAGGCGGCCCGAAGAGCCGTGGAGCTGGCCAGGGCCTCGGGGGTCGGCATCGTGGCCGTGAAGAACTCGAACCATTTCGGCGCAGCCGCTTATTACGGGGAGTATTGCGCAAAGCAGGATTGTATCGGCCTGGTCATGTCCGACGGAGAATGCGATGTGATCCCCTTTGGCGGCCGGGAGAAGTTTCTCGGTACGAATCCTCTTTGTTGCTGTATCCCTGCCGGGACCTATCCGTGGTTCTGCATGGACATGGCCACGAGCGAGGTGGCCTTCGGTAAGGTGCGGGCGGCTGCCGAGGCAGGCAGACCGATCCCTCCCAACTGGGCCGTGGACAGGGATGGAAGGCCGGTCACCGATGCCACCAAGGCTTACGCGGTCGTGCCCATGAGCGGGGCCAAAGGGTATGCCCTGGGTCTCATGATCGAGATTCTGTCGAGCCGTTTTACAGGAATGCCCTATGGAGCCCATATTGTGCGGAAATTCGACGACTGGGAGCACAGGGCCTTTATGGGCCATTATGTCCAGGCAATAGATATCGCCGCTTTCTGCCCGGTTGAGCAGTTCAAAAGGGGGATGGATGAGCTCCTCGCGGACCTGAAGGGGCAGCCCCGGGCCCCTGGAGTGGACGAAATCCTCATACCGGGTGAGCCCGAGTGGCGGACCAGGGAGCGGCGGTTGAAGGAGGGATGCCCGATAAGGGAGGAAGAGGTGGAGCTGCTCGGCCGGCTTGGGGAGGAGTTCGGGGTTCCCTTTCCGGCGTGAATCCCACGGAATTCCCCGGGGGAGAGTCGCGGTTGTTGCGGGCTTTTGCTCTTTCCATGGATTTCCGCGGGAGCCTGGAAAACCCTGAAAAGGAGGAGATGTTTCAATGACATTGAAGATTCGAGACGAGGCGTCGTGTCGGTTCGACCTGGTTACTCTGGGGGAATGCATGATTCGGTTGAGCCCGCCTGGGCACGGGCGGCTCGAGTTCGCCCGCCAGTTGGAGGTGTGGGTGGGGGGAGGGGAATACAACGTGGCTTACGACCTTGCCAGGCTCGGGCTCAGAGCCGCATGGGTAAGCAAGCTGCCCATGAACCCCCTGGGCCGCCTGATCATGAACCACGGCAGGGCCGTAGGTGTCGATATGGGGCATGTGGTGCTCGTGCCCTATGACGGCGTGGGCAAGCGGAGCCGGGTGGGCCTCAATTTCACGGAGGTGGGCACCGGGTTGCGTCCCAGCGTGACCATGTACGACCGGGGACATTCGGCAGCCTCCCAACTCGGTCCCGGCGAGATCGATTGGGAAGAACTCTTCACGGTGCAGGGAGTCCGGTGGTTCCATCTTGGCGGGATCTTCACTGCTCTGAGCGAAGATGCTGCCAAGGTGGCGGCAGAGGCGATGGAGGCGGCAAAGAGGGCGGGTACCATTGTTTCCTATGACCTGAACTTCCGTTCAAAGCTCTGGTCGAGCGAGGAAGCGCAGCGTGTTACGCGCCCCCTCGTGGAAAAGATGGACTTTGTCATCGGAAACGAGGAAGACTTCCAAAAGGTACTGGGTTTTGGAGTGGAAGGGGTGGACGAAAAACTTCTCCAACTGCCCGTGGAGAACTACAAGAGGATGGTAGGCACGGTGATGGAGAACTACCCCCATCTCAAAGGCGTGGGGACGACGCTGCGAGAGGTGGTCAGCGGCCTGATCAATCACTGGAGTGCGATCCTCTACTATGACGGAGCCTTCTATGAATCAAGGCGCTACGAGAACCTTGAGATTGAAGATCGCGTCGGAGGAGGGGACGGATTCTCGTCGGGGATGATCTATGGATTTCTCAAGGACAAACCCCCTGCGGAATGTGTGGAATTCGGTGCAGCCCACGGTGCGCTCCTCCAGAGCACCAGGGGTGATACGAGTATGGTCACGCTGGACGAGGTGCTCCACGTCATCGCCGGGGGCACGGCTCGGATCAAGCGGTAAGGGAAGGGGAAACAGGTGTATCCCGTCGACGAGGTGATAAGGGGGTTCGGACAAGACCACCAGGTCGGGCGTATGGAGGCCGGTGATCAGAGCTCGGTGGCACAGGCCCTGGAATCTCTTCTGGGGGGGATGAGAATCCTGCCCGCATCTCTCTGCAGACTCCCCATGGGCTTGCTGGGCATGGCCGACGCCGTCGGGGGTTCGAGGCTTCTGGGGGTCTGTGAAGGGAGCAAGGCTCCGGGATGGTTCGGGCGTTTCCAGGGGGAGACCTTCGAAGTCAACCGGCTGGAGATTCTACAGGCACCGCTCAGTGAAGCAAATGCGTCTGCCTTGCGAGAATCCGTGCCGTATACCCGCCCACAGACGCTCGGCCTGAGGCCCTCATTCGGATTCGGCGACCGCATCGGTCTTGCCACTCCTGGCCATGTCATGGCTGCCACAGAGGCCGGGGGGAAGATCCTGCCTGTTTTCGCCCAGCAGTCCATCCGGGAGATGACACGCACCGAGAGGACCCCGGGTCAGGTCCTCGATGATGCCACCTGGGGTGTCTTCCGGACGGGTTGGACCTTGCCCTGCGGGGCGGATGCAGATCATCTCAAGACCGAATCCGACGTGGAGTTGACGGCCGAGGCGGGTTTTGTTTTCTTCACGATCGATCCCTCGGAGCACGTGGACCAGCAGGCCGACGACTACGACGAGAGCCAGATTGAAGAGAAGTTCCAGGATTTGATCCTTCAGGGGGTGGAGGGAGCGGTCGATTTTGCGGGACTCTACCTGGGCAGGACTTTCGAAATCGAGGCCGGAGAGGAGCCTTTTCGGGTTACCTTCGACAACCTTCTGCTCAAGCGCGCTGCTGTCAAGTACGGCAGGGCTCTGGCTCACACTTACAGGATGGCAGACCACGTGAGGAAGCGGATGGCCTCAAAGCCCTTTGAGCTGGAGATCTCTGTTGACGAGACGGCGCAACCGACTTCACCTCTGGAACACCTCTTCGTCGCCCTCGAACTGAAGCGACACGGCATCTCCATCGTCAGCCTCGCTCCCCGGTTTGTGGGCAGATTCGAGAAAGCCATCGACTACATGGGGGACGTCGGCTTGTTTGAGGAATCCCTGAAGCGGCACGTGGCCATTGCAGAGCAGTTTGGACCTTACAAGATCAGCGTTCACAGTGGGAGCGACAAGTTCCGCATATACCCCAGTCTGGCAAGGATCTCGAGAGGACGGTTCCATGTCAAGACAGCGGGGACGAGCTACCTTGAGGCTCTCCGGACGGTCTGCCGGGTCGACAGTGCCCTTTTCCGGTCTATTGTCCGGTTTGGCAGGGAACGTTTCCAAAGCGACCGGAGGAGCTATCATATCTCTGCAAGGCTGGATCTGGTTCCCAAGGAGGAGGATCTTTCCCAGGAAGATTTGGAAAGAACCTATCTGGACGAGGACTGCGGCCGCCAGATCCTCCACGTGACCTTCGGGTCTGTACTGACCGAGAGAAAAGGCCGAGACTACCTGTTCCGTGAGAAGATCAGAAGGATTCTCATCGAGAACCAGGATCTCCACGAGGCCGTCCTCCGAGACCATCTCGGCAGGCATGTGAGGATGCTCCTGTCTTCCTGATCGATCCACGCCTGGGATCAGTGAGAGCCGCATCGATCAGAGGCTGAGGAAGTTGTCACGTGGGAAGGCTCGCTGCCAGCAATCCCCTCCCCCAGATCGGCCCTCAGTCGGCTTACCAACCGGTCCAACCGGTGCTTCTCGAGTCTGCCCCGGCGATGGAGTGAGGCGAGGCGGCGGCCCAGGGCTCTGGCTCTCTTGAGACTCATCCGCCCGGTGGGATCGGACCGCAAAAGAGAGCCATTCTGGGTCTTCTCCAGAACCAGGGTGGTGAGATGAATGGAGAGCCCCATCAGTCTCCTCGCTTCGCCGGGGGGGAGAACCCATGACACCCGACTGGAGAGGCGGCCGACCATCCTCTGCCAGTGTTTGGTCTGCAGGACCAGGAGGAGCCCGTTGAAGATCCCCTTGCTCACAAGAAACGGGAAGAGGGTGTCGTGGAGCACGCCGTCAAGGATGGGATTGTGCTTCATCCCGAGTCTCTTGGCCATCGTGAGGGTCATTTCCCAGGCTCTGGGGCCCATGAGATGGTCGAACCTGAGCTCCCAGTAGGGGTGCTGCATGGCTCCGGCCTGATAGTGGATGATCATCTGGAGGGGGATGAAGTAGTTGTGAGCCACGGTGTCGGCAGCCAGGTGGCTGAGATACCCGTAGGCAAAAGATTTCTGTGCATCGGTCCTGGCTGACGACAGAACCTGAAGGCCCGCCGACCAGTTGTGGCAGTGTTTTTCATACCTCGTATATCTCTTGCCTATGATAATATCCGCGCTGATGCATCCATAGAGATAGTCGTGGGGAAAGGATCTGAGGAGGTCCTGGAGAAATGGCGAAAGAGCCGAAAGATCCCGTAGTAGATGTGACCCCAGTTGGAGATGGGTTGCAGGGCCCCAAGCCCAGGCGGGCTCCGGGAGGAGAAGGAACACCCCACAGAAGAGCAAAACGAGCGAATAGATCATAAGATCAGTCGGGAGCAGTCAGGAAAAAGAGTTGGAGCCTACCCCCTACTGATCGGCAGGAATCGGAAAAGCTTGAAAGAAAATCGGGCCGGAAAGTGGGATCCGGGTCTTCCCCCTATGGATAGCGAAAGGTCACCTCAGGTTCCGGGACGAACCTCTCCACCAACTCCTGGGTGTCGACAAGGTTGAGTTGCTGAAAGAGAAAGGAGAACTTCGCCTCAAGTCGCTCTGCGGCCCTCCTCCTGGTCTCTTCATCCATTCTCCAGATCATCTCCTTGTTGGGCCCCCAGGCCTTCTTCCTCGTGGTCAGGAGAAACTGGATCTCCGTCTGTCCGGGTTTCCTGTCACCGGCACAGTTCTTCCTCACCCAGTCATAGAGGGTCTCGAGGAAGTCCTTGGGCATGGCCTCCATGATAATATCCTGGAATCCGGTGGCCAGATGAACCTCCGCTGTATCATACTCCACGAATTTGTGGAAAACCTCATCGGGTAGGGTCGAAGCGCCGTGTTGCACGGCCCCTGCAAGCCCGTCTGCCCGGGCCTCACGGCTGATCTCCTTGAGGGTATCGAAACTGATGTTGACCTTTGCAAGGGTGCCGTCTGGAAGACGAACACCGCCATGGGCGGTGCCGGTGTTGACAGAGATCTTGCTTATTCCTCTGTCGATTCCCATGTCGGTCAGTCTGTCATTGAGAATGGCCATGTAGGCCCGGTACTCCTCTACCGTGGTGTTGGTCTTACCCACCTCCCCCGATTCACCTCCGAGAGAGACGGTATAGGGGAGGGTGTGGTCTGCCTCGAGTTGTCGAACGAATCGGGTCAAGTCGGCGGTGAGTTCGGCGTTCTTGCGGACAGCCTCCTCCACCGAGATCCCCTTCTCCCCTCTCCTTTCAAGGGTTGAGGCGTCGATGTCGATCTGTCCAAACCCGGCGACGAGACTCTCCCTGATAAGATCCTGGAGTGCCTTGAGTTCGCCCTCTGGGTTTTCCCCGTATTTCTTTGCGTTGATCTGGTAGTGGTCACCCTGGAGGAAGAGGCGCCCCTTGAACCCTTCCCTGACCGCGGCAGCGGTCATGATGGCCGCGTATTCAGCAGGAGATTGCCCGGTATATCCGATTTCCGATCTGGCAATCTCCAGGATCACGGCTCCCACACGGTTTGCCAGAGCTGCCCGGAAAAGAGCGCGGGCCGTGTTGTAGGCGTCTCCCCGCACGTTTATGGCGGCTACCGTCATGGGTTTACCGAGCTCTCCCCGCCCCATGGCTCTGTAGAAGGGAAAGACAGAAGCGGGAACCACCCCGAGCTGACGGCCCACCTCGGAAATGAGGTATCTGGACAAACGCATGACGTCCGGAGCCGGACTCTTCCCTTCACCGAAGTCGGCTGCATTGAAGGCCAGAGTGTCCATGGAGCGGCGGGTGAGGTTTTCATCCTCGATTCTCAGGGCCTTGTCAGTCGCGGTAAAACCCGAGACTTCCCTGATCAGATCCTCCCTTGTGGTGTAGACGGGTACATCGCTCTTGTGGACCTTCGGGCCGAGATCGTCTGGATTCGAGGCCATTCTGTTCTCCTCCGGTATGGGTTTAGCTGTGCACACATCCAACTTAACAGAATGTGCTGGGACGATCAAGGGGCGAGTCTTCTGATCTTGCAAAACAATGGGGGAGTGGGATAGAGTACAAAACCCAGGGGTCTGCCGGGTTCATAAGGAGAGGAGTAAGGATGGAGGACGGAGTAGACAGGCCAAGGGGCAGGAGGGTGAGCCCTTCCGGGCAAAGAGGCTCTCCCTATCGCGACCTCACCCGGGGCTCTCTCCTGAGCAGCCTCTGGGCCCTGGCTCTTCCCATGATCGTGGCCAACGTTCTGCAGAACGCCTTCTCCGTGGTGGACATGGTCTTTGTGGGGAGGCTCGGACCCACTGCCATTGCCGCCGTGGCGGTAAGCGGGCTGGTCATGATGGTGGCCTGGACGCTTCTGATCGGGATCGCCATCAGCACCGTGGCCACGGTCTCGAGATTCTTCGGAGCGGGTGACCTGGTCCAGGCCGATGCGGCTGCGGTCCAGTCTTTGATCCTGGGGGGACTGATCTCGGTTTTCCTGGTTTTCTTCGGTCTCTTCCTGGGAGACCCTGTGTTGAGAGTCCTGGGAGCCACGGCTGAGATGATGGGGGCCGCCTCGGCTTATTTCAGAATAGTCTTTACCGGATCCTTCACCCTGGTCTTCATGTTCCTTTCAGGAGCGATTCTCCGTGGGGCCGGAGATGCGAAAACCCCGATGGTGATTCTCATGGTCGCCACAACCCTCAATATCCTCTTGGATCCCCTCTTGATATTCGGTCCGTGGCTCTTCCCCCGTCTCGAGGTGAGGGGGGCGGCCTATGCCACCGTGCTGGGCCAGGGGGTCGCCATGGTGCTGGGCCTGTGGGTTCTCGTGCGTGGCCACTCGAGGATCCATGTCCACATCCCCCGGTTCCGTGTCGACCCCAAGTTGATGAAACGGATGATCCTCATCGCGATCCCCGGGACCTTTCAGGGCGGACTCAGGAGTCTTGCCCATCTCGGGCTGATCAAGATCGTCGCCCTTTACGGGACTCTGGCGGTGGCTGCCTTTGGTATCGGTCTCAGAATCAACCTGCTTGTCATGATGGTCGGCTGGGCCATCGGCGGAGCCGCTTCCACCCTTGTAGGGCAGAACCTGGGAGCGCGAAGGCCCGAGCGGGCCGAGAGAAGCGCCTGGTTGAGCGCGGGCATCTTCTGCGTGTTCATGGTCCTCGCAGGGGCAGCGTTTTTTCTCTTCGCCGATCCCGTGATCCGCCTTTTCAACCGCAGCCCGGGGGTAGTCGAGATAGGGAGGGCCTATCTCCGCACGATCACCCTCAGCTATCCTTTCCTGGGATTGAGCATGATCTTTGCCATGTCCTTCAACGGAGCGGGTGATACACGGACTCCCGCCCTGATCATCGGTCTCACATTCATCGGTCTCATGATTCCTTTGGCTCTGATCCTCCCCCGTTTCATCCTCCCCAGAACGTCGGGTATATGGTGGGCCATGGCCGTCTCCATAACGCTCCAGGGGATCATCATGGTTGCGGCCTTCAAGCGTGGGAGATGGAAGGAGCAGGGCATCTAGGGCTGAATAGGGATTTCCGTGGAAGGGGCCGGTAAGAGGATCGAGTGCGGAGGTCGGTCGATGCGTTTTGTGTTCGTTGCCCCCGGGCGGATTGTCTTTGGAGAGGGCACCATAGGGGAGGCCGCTCCCCTGGTGAGAGAGGTGGGGAGGCATCCCCTGATTATTACGGGCCGTGCAGTTACCCGGGCCGCGCCTCTGCTGGTCTGGCTGGAGAGGGAAGGGATTTCTCATACGATCCTTCCCGTCGTTGGAGAGCCCAGCACTGAAACGATCCGCCTCGGAATCGAGAAGGCCCGGGATGCAAGGTGTGACATGATAATCTCAATCGGAGGTGGAAGCGTGCTCGACACGGGCAAGGCTCTCGCCCTCCTCTTGACCAACGGTGGGGACCCCCTGGATTATCTCGAGGTGGTGGGCCGGGGTTTACCCCTGACCAAGGGACCGATGCCCTACATGACGATCCCGACGACGGCCTCTGGTGCGGAGGTGACCCGCAATGCCGTGCTCTTCTCCCCCGAGCACCGCGTAAAGGCCAGCCTGCGCAGCCGACTGCTCGTACCCCGCGTGGTCCTTATCGATCCCGAACTTACCTACACCGTGCCACCGGAGGTCACTGCCAATACCGGGCTGGACGCCATTGCTCAGGTCGTGGAACCCTATGTTTCGGTCAAGGCCAATCCCATGACCGATGCCCTCTGTAGGGAGGGGATGACTCGTGCGGCCCGGTCGTTGCGCAGGGTCTATGAGAAAGGCGACGATCGAGAGGCCAGGAGGGACATGTGCCTGGCCGGTCTTCTGGGAGGACTGGCGCTGTCCAATGCGGGATTGGGGGCGGTCCATGGTTTCGCAGGGGTGATCGGCGGGATTGTTTCCGCGCCACACGGGGCGATCTGCGGAGCTCTGCTGCCCCATGTTACGGCCGTCAACATCCGGGCCCTTGAGAGACGTTCGCCAGGGGACCCGGGACTGAAACGATACGAGGAGATCGCCAGGGTCCTGACGGGAAATGCAGGCGCGAGGGCCGGGGACGGTACCGCATGGCTGCAGAAGCTCTGTGCCGACCTGCGGATCCCCTCCCTGGCCGCTCTGGGAGTCAGGAGAGAGGACCTCCCGGTGATCATAGACAAGGCCTCTGTTGCCAGGAGCATGAAGGGCAACCCCGTAGAGCTGACCCGCGGCGCGATGGAGGAGATTTTGGAACGGGCCCTCTAGCCTTGTCGCCGGGTCCTAGGGAGTAGACCTGGCCGGCAGGTAGAGGAGACTTTTCCTGGAGTTTCCTGAGTCTCCGGCCGAGGATTCTTGAAAGAATATGACTTCAGGCTTTTTTCTGTTTTGGCAGGACAACCCCTCGCTCCTGAGCTCGCGCGGTGACCCTATCAGGGTTCGCGGGTGGACAGTTCCTGCCCCTTCCCCGGGAACACGACTCACGACTCACGAACACGACTCACGAATCACGAACACGAATCACGAACACGAATCACGAACACGACCCTTCCCCTCCCCGCTCACCCTTGATGGGTACCCCACCGCTTCCGCAATGTCGCTCGGAGGCAGGGGAGTCGTCCGAAAGTCAGGAAATTCCACGAGCTTTCTTTGTTTTGTTGTCCGGTAAGTATGATAGAATATGGGATTCGGCGGTTTGCCATAAGTGAAAGGAGGAAAGCATGAAGGGTTTTGAGTTCTGGTTGCCAACGAGGATAGTTTTCGGAGTGGGTGAGGTGTCGAGGATAGGAGAACTCGCCGTGTCCTTGGGAAAGAGGGCTCTCATCGTCTCGGACAAGCACCTCAAGGAGCTGGGTCTGGTCGAGCGAGTCGAGGGAAGGCTCAGGGAAAAGGGTGTTGAAGCCATCGAATTCAGTGAGGTTACACCGAATCCGCTTTCCACCATGATCAACGATACCGCATCTGCCATGGCAGGTGAGGGGATCGATTTCGTGGTGGGGATCGGCGGGGGAAGCTCCATCGATTTTGCCAAGGGGCTCGCCATAAGGCTGACCCATGAGGATGACATCTGGAACTACATCGATGTTGGAGGAAAGAGCGTCTCCCGTGCCACGAGCAGGACACTCCCCATCGTGGTGGTTGTAACCACCGCAGGGACAGGGTCGGAGGTCACTCCCTTTGCGGTCATGACCAACCCGGAGGTTTCGGAGAAGTGCGGGATCGTGAACGAGAATATCTTTCCCAGGGTCTCCATCGTCGATCCCGAGCTGACTCTTTCTGTCCCTCCCAGACTCACCGCTTCCACGGGTATAGATGCCCTGTCCCATGCCATAGAGTCCTTTATCAACCGGCAAACCCATGGGTATTCCGAGATGGCGTCCCTTCAGGCTATCCGGTTGGTCTCTCAGAACCTACCTACCGCGGTTGCCGACGGGAGGAATCTGGAGGCACGAAGCAGGATGGCATGGGCGGCGACTCTGGCCGGTATCGCCATCAGCCATGCAAATACGACTCTTGTCCATGCCATGGGGCATCCCATAAGCGGTCGTTTCGATGTGGGCCATGGGGAGGCCATGTCGATGGGGCTGCCGGCCATGATGCGGCACAGCTGGATGTTGGACATGGAAAAATTCGCCCGGATCGGCGAAGCCATGGGCGTAGATGTGGGACGGCCCAGTGTGAAAGAGGCAGCGAAAAAGAGCGTTGAGGCCGTGGAAGAGCTGCTCGATGAGGTCGATCTCCGAGCCAGGATGAGTGACTACGGAATCAGAGAGTCTGACATCGACGATCTGGCCAGGGATGCCACAGGGTACATGGTCGGATGTCTCGAATCTCACCCCTACCGGTTCAGCCTGGAAGAGGTCAAGGAGATCTACCGGGAAATCCTGTAGGGGTATGATTTGAAGTGGAAACCGGGACGGGAGAATGTGCTACACTAAGGCTTCGCCGCTGGCCACATCAAAGAGCATTATCTTCTCCTCCGGAAAATAGACATAGAGTCTGTCGCCCAGGTCCACGTCGACGTCCATGGGCACCTTGATGTTGATCATGACTTCTTTGCCCAGCTCGACGTTAAGGAGGAGCCTGCTTCCAACCTGCTCCACGAAGTGACAGACGCAGGGGATGTAGTGAGATTTTCCCTCCTTGGAGATCGCCACGTCCTCGGGTCTTATCCCTAGGGTGACCTTCTCCCTCCCTGAGAGTTTCCCTTCGTATCGAGGGGGAAGGTTCTCGTGGGCAGTAAAGGAACCTGCGTCGAGAAGGAGCCTACCCTCTTTCTCTGCGAGAGAGCACTCTATGAAATTCATCCCCGGGTTGCCGAGGAACCACCCGACAAACGTACTGGCTGGCCTCGAGTAGATCTCCTCCGGGCTGCCGTACTGCAGTATCTTGCCGTCTTTCATCACGGCGATCTTGTCGGAAAGGGTCAGTGCTTCGCTCTGGCTGTGGGTCACAAAAATAAGGGTATTGCCCATCTTCCTCTGGGTGTCCCTTACGTACTTTGTCAGCTTCACCCTCGACTTGGGATCGATATTGGAGAAGGGCTCGTCGAGAATGTAGGCGTTTCTTTCGATGGCAAAGGCATGGGCCAGACTCACGCGCTGCCGGTCGCTTATCGACAGATTGGAGGCTTTTTTTCTGAGTAGGCTGCTGTCGATCTCGAATTTTGCTATGGCGTCCTCCACGACCTCTCGAATCTTCTCTTTGCGGTATTTCAAGGCGTGCAAGGGGGCAGCGATGTTGTCATATATCGTCATGGTGTCGTAGACTACGGGGAACTGGAAGACCATTGAGAGGTTTCTCTTTTGCGGGGGCCAGGTCGTGACGTCCTTGTCGTCGATGAATATCCTGCCCTCATCGGCGTCTTCAAACCCAGCGATGAGCCGCATGGTCGTAGTCTTGCCGCAGCCGGAAGGCCCCAAGAGGGACACGATCTCTCCGTCCGGGATCTCAAGGGACACATCATCGACGGCGACGACGGTTCGGTCGAAAACCTTTTTTACCCCCTCCAGGACGATCCTTGCCATTATATCCCCCTCGTTTCCAATGTTCCCTTCTCCCTGTCGAAGAGATAGACGTCCTTTGGTTCGAAACCGACATATAGATCCTGATCCGATGCACTCCGGTAGATGCCCGGGACAAAGGCGTGAATCGTGTGCGGTCCCACGGCGATGTGCACGATGGTGTCCGACCCGATCACCTCTGTCAGGATCATCTTTCCTCGAACGGCTATGGGTCCTTCTGGCTTGTTGCCTATACGAATGTTTTCGGGTCTCAATCCCAGGACGTAGTCTCCCGGCTTTATCGCCTTGCTCCCACCTTCTGTATTCTCTATTGGGATCGCAAAAGCGCCCGTGTCGATGGTAGGTCGGCCATCATCCTTTTCCGTGACCGTGCAATCGATGAGATTCATCTCCGGATAGCCGAAATAGGAGCCGGTAAAGACGTCCACGGGGTACTCGTAGACCTTCCTCATCTCGTCGTACTGTATGATTTTCCCGTTGTTCACCACCGCCACCCTGTCCGCCAAGGAGAGGGCATCCTCGGGGTCTGGGGTGGAGAACACGGTGGTGATGTTCAAGGTGCCCACCAGCTTCTTGAACTCGACCCTCATCTCCTCCCTGAGCTTGTAGTCCAGGTTCACGAAGACCTCGTCGAAGAGAACGATCTTGGCCTCCTTGGCAAGGGCCCTTCCGATAGCCACCCGCTGCATCTCACCTCCGCTCAGCTGGGTGATCTTTCTAGTGAGGAATCGATCGATCTTCAGGAATCCGGCCACTTCCTCGACTTTCTTCTGTATCTGAGAAGCCGGCAGTCTTTTGGCTGCAAGGGGGCTGGCGAGATTCTTGAACACGGACATGTGAGGGTAGAGAGCGAAATCCTGAAAGACCATGCTCACGTTGCGCATGTTGGGCGGCAGGTCCGTGACATCGTCGTTTCCGAAGAAAACGCTTCCCCGGTCCGGCGTCTCCAGCCCTGCAATGATCTTGAGCAGTGTGGTCTTGCCTCCTCCTGCAGGACCGAGGAGACATACAAACGACCCTTCCTCGATCTCCATGGAGACATTGTCCAGTATCTTCTGGCCGCGGATGCTTTTGCTGATGCTCTTCAAGACGATCCCAGGCATGAAAACCTCCACTCCAGGGGCCCGGCTATTTCAGGATGCCGAAAGAGAAACCTCTAACCAGGTAACGCTGGAAGAATATGATGATCAGGGTGATGGGAACTGCCGCCATCACCCCACAGGCGGCGATCTGTTGCCACAGGATCCCGATATCCCCCTCGAGCATGGCTGCCCCCACCGGGAGGGTCTGGGCCGAGGTCGTGGTGGTGAGAACGGCCGCGATGAGAAACTCCCCCCATGTCAAGAAATTGCAGATCATGAACATTGCAGCGATGCCGGGGGCGCTCAGAGGTATGATGATGTTGAAAAACGACTTTATCCGGGAATGGCCGTCGAGCAGGTAGCTCTCTTCCATGGCCCTCGGTATTTCGTCCATGAAGGACTTCAAGACCCAAATCACGATGGGCACGTTGAGCCCGGCGTAAGCAATGACCAGCCCCCATTTTGAGTCGACCAGCCTGACCCACTTGAAGAGGATGAAGATCGGCACAAGCGCCGTGGCCGGCGGCAGGAAACGGGTACTCAGGATGGTGAACATTATGTTGTCCTTCTGCCGGAATTCGAACCGGCTGGCTGCATAGGCCGCCGGGATACCGAGGACCAGCGCGAGCACCGCTCCCACGACGTTTACAAATACCGTATTGAAATAATAGGTTGGTATGCCCTGGTGTTCCCAGACCCGGACGTATCCCTCGAATTCGATTGGTCTCGGCAGGTAGTGAGGCGGATAGACGACCGTATAGATCCGGGCGATGAGAGAGGTCTTGATCATCCACCAGATGGGGAGAAGAAATACTGCAATAAAAAAGATAAGGAAAGCCGCCCTGAAGATCTTGTACGCCGGACTCTCTCTTCTTACCATGGGTTTCCTCCTAGGCTTTGGCCTCGCTGGTTCCGAACATCTTGGTAATAACGATAAACGCGGCAACCCAGATTATGGCCCACACGATGACGGAAGCGGCCGATGCAAACCCTATGTTGAAAGTTCTGAAGCCTGTCCTGAAGATGTAGAAGCTGACGGTTTCCGTGGCGCTTTGGGGTCCCCCTTTTGTAAGAGCAAAGACCCCGTCGAAAAACTTCAGCAGGTCCATGCCCCTGATCAACATGGCCAATGCCAGAGGAAATTTTATCTTTGGAAGGGTGATTCGCCAGAAGGTGGTCCATTTGGACATGTTGTCCAGCCGGGCCAGCTCATAGGACGATTCTGGAATGGCGGAGAGTCCTGCCAGCAGGATAATGATCATGAAGGAGGTCCACTGCCAAACATCGAGGAGGATGATCACGATTCGGGCCAGAGTCGGATCCTGGAGCCATGGGATAGGGCCGTGGACCAATCCCAGGAAGTTGAGTATGTGATCCACCACACTCGCGTTGGGGAAGAAGAGAACATTGAACATGTACCCGTTGATAACGGGGATCGTGCCCAGGGGAAGAATCAGGAGGATCCGGGCCACCACCCTCCCCTTGAATTTCTGGTTGAGCACAATTGCGATGGCAAGCCCCAAGACCGTTTCGATGGCCAGTGAGACGACCGCGATGAGCCCCCCTGTCCAGAGGCTTCTGAGATAGTCGATCTTCGTGAAGAGGCCGATATAGTTGCCGAAGCCCACGAATCTCGAGGTATCGGTCAGCATGGAGTACTCGAAGAAGCTCTGATAGACGTTGTAGCCGAAGGGATATATGATGAGAAAAAAGAGGACAAAGGCAAAAGCCGGCCAGATCAGAAGGTAGCCCTTACTCTTTTTCTTCTTCCGGGTGGGAACGGCGGTCTCCTGGGTGACCGCCGAGTAGGCGAGGCCAGACTTCTCAGCTTCCATTCCTTCCTCCTTGATATCCCTCCTGTCCAGGTGTCAATTACCGTATCTCGCGTAGGACCGATTCCTTCACTGACGTGTGATACTCCCAATTCTCTTCCCGATACGAGAATTCATAATCCAGGATTCATCATACAACTTACAACCAGGTCGGCATAGGATTAGGTTGTAAGAGAAAACCGGGGGGAGGGGGCTGTCTCCCCCCTCCAAACGGCTACTTGCCGACACCGTCGACCCATTTCATGCTGTGATATTCCGGATAGAGGATCCAGCTCCAGAAGGACTTGGGTGCTGGTGTCGGGGGCTTCGCCGACAGGTAACCGTACTTCTTCATGACCGCTCGCATCTCATCATTGGCCTTGGGCAACAGCTGCTCTGCCGTCCCCTTGCCCGTCCATACATCGTGGATAGCAGGGATGGCGATTGCGAGAAGTTCCGATCCGACTGCGATTTGAAGGTCGTTGTAGATATACGGCACGCTCTCGTACAGGGCCTGCGCGTTGGGGTAGAACTGGTTGGCCACCTTGTTGGCGAAGATGCTCTTTCTGCCGTAGTCGATGCCGGTCCCCGTGACGGTGTAGATGTATTGGACCTCTGTGCTCGTATTGAAGGCCGTCCAGATAAAGGCTGCATCCTTGACCCTGGACATCTTGTTTATGCAGAGGGCCACGTTGGTAAAGGTGCCGTGAGGAGCGATCCGTCCTTTGGGCCCGGGCCCCTTGGGCAGAGGACTGTGGTACCGTTCTTCGTCGGCTATCTTCGACATCTTGGGATTGTACGACTCCTGAATCGGGTACTGGATACACATGGCCAGTTTCCCGTCGTTCCAGGCCTCAAGCTGCCGTGCATAATCCCATGAGGTCGATCCAGGAGCCGTGTAGCCTTCCTCGATCATCTTCCTCTGGAAATTGGCGGCTTTTATCGCTTCAGGACTCGCCAGAGTAGGTTCCCACGTTCCAGGCTTGAAATAGTCAGCCCCAAAGGGAGCGGCGAAATCCCAGAAACTCTCCCACGTGAAGAAATCCCGGCTCATCATGAACCCCGTCGGAAAGACACCGGAAGGAAGGATAGCCTTCAGCTTGGCGCAGTAATCGAGCACCTCGTCGTAGGTCTTCGGAGGGCGATCCACGCCGATCTGATCCAGGAACTTTTTCCGGCAGTGCCAGTAATGCTGGTCATAGTCGTTCGGCAGGCCGTAGACTTTCCCGCCCGGCACGAGAGGGGTGTCGGTCATCAGGCTCTGAAATTGAGTGAAATAGTCGTCGAAGTCGTAATCCCATTTCCTTATATACTCGTCCAAAGGTTCCAGGAATTTGACGAAGACCGGCATGTTGGGCGTCACCACGGTGGCGATGTCGAAGGCGGCTCCACCTGTGGCAAAGGAGATCAACAGCTTTTCAAACTGGACCGCAATAGGGACTCCCACGAAGTTCAGCTTCATCCCGGTCATCCGTTCGAACTGGTCCTTTGTCATGAGGGGCGCCCCGATATCGGTGCCCTCGAACATGATGGTGAGCTTGGTTCCGGCGTACTTCTTGCGGATTGCCTCCCAATCCTGTCTCTTGACCCAGTCATTGGGAAACATGTAGTCATCCGGTATCGTTCCGGCCCTGAGAATGATCGGGGAGACCACCTCTGGAGTGAGGTAGTCTTTTGCCCGTGGGAGAGGTGCCATTTCGGCATAGGCTGCAGCGGAAATGGCGAGGAACGATGCCGCAATCATTAAGACCGCGATTCTCTTGGCTGTCATGTAGCTTTCCCTCCTTCCTCTGTCGACGTTAAAGAGTCAAACCTCTGTTCTTGCCGCGATCTCACAAGCCCTGTCTCTCACCTCCTTTCTCGCTTAGGTCTCTTTTTCAGATTGAGTTCTTGGCCCAGCCAAAGGAACGCTCCACGGCTTTTTTCCACCCTTGATAGAGGGTTTCACGCCGATCTTCGGACATCCTCGGTTCAAAAACCCTACCCAGTTTCCACAGTCGGGCGAGTTCCCCCTTGTTCTCCCAGAATCCTGTTCCCAGGCCGGCAAGATAAGCGGCCCCCAGGCCGGTCATCTCTATGACCAGGGGCTTTTCCAGAGGAACGCCCAGGATATCGGCCTGGAACTGCATGAGGAAATCGTTGACCGTCGCGCCGCCGTCGACCCTCAGGGAGGTCAACTCCCTTCCCGAATCAGAGACCATGGCCTCGATGATGTCTCGGGTTTGATAGGCGATCGACTCCAGGGCGGCCCTGGCCAGATGTTCACGGGAGGTACCCCTCGTCAAGCCCACAATCGTCCCGCGGGCGTAAGGATCCCAATAGGGAGAGCAGAGCCCGGTAAAGGCAGGTACGATATAAACTCCCCCCGTGTCGGCCACCTTGTTTGCAAGTGACTCGGTATCGGAAGCCTTTTCGATTATTCTGATTCCGTCGCGGAGCCACTGGACCACCGCACCGCCGCTGAACACGACTCCCTCGAAGGCATAGGTGATCTTTCCTTCGAGTCCCCAGGCCAGATCGGTCATCAACCTGTTCCGGGAAGGGATAAACCGATCCCCGATATTCATGATCGCCACGAGAGCGGTGCCATAGGTATTCTTGATCATCCCAGGTTCGAAACACGCCTGGCCGAACAGAGCGGACTGCTGGTCTCCTGCCACTCCGGCTATGGGGACCCTTGCTCCGAAAAATACGGCCTCGTCCGTATGGCCGAATATCCCGCTCGAAGGCCTGGGTTGGGGCATGATCCCCTCAGGGATTCCCGTCTCTCTCAGCAGCACGTCGTCCCAGCGGAGGTCCTTGACATTGAAGAGCATCGTCCTGGAGGCATTCGAATAATCAGTGACGTGGGCCTTTCCGCCCGTGAGATTCCAGATCAGCCAGGAATCCACGTTCCCCGCGCAGACCTCTCCCCGCTCTATTCTCTCTCTAACACCGGCCACGTTGTCGCGGAGCCACATGATCTTGGTGGCCGAGAAATAGGGATCGATCATAAGGCCTGTCCGGTCTCTCACCTCCCCGTCGAGCCCCCTTCTGATCAACTCCTCGCAGGTGGGGGCGGTTCTCCTGCACTGCCATACGATGGCGTTGTAAAGCGGTCTCCCGGTGGTCTTGTCCCACAGGATCGTCGTCTCCCTCTGGTTCGTGATGCCGATCCCGGCGACGTCCTGGGGGCCGGCGCCGCTTCTGTCAAGAACCTCCTTGACACAGCCGATAACGGACTGCCAGATCTCTTCCGGGTTGTGCTCGACCCATCCCGGCTGGGGGTATATCTGTTCGATCTCCCGGTAAGCGCTGCAGGCGATCTTTCCGTCTTTGTCGAACAGGATGGCCCTGCTTCCGGTGGTACCCTGATCGAGAGCCATGATATACTTGGCTTTTGCCGTCACTTATCCTGCCCCGTCTTCCTTTGCCAGAGACCTGTCATATGGGGATCGCCTGCTGCCTCTCAGAACAGCAGGGCGCAGACAGGTGCCTGGTTCCTGTTCTGTTTCACCTCGCCATGGATCTCCCCGGGGAATTCTCACAGGGATAGAACCGGAGAGAGATCCTGTACGTTGATCCTGAGGTTGCCCGGATGTGTAAAATTTCTTTCACAAACCTATTTTGACCATACCTCTCTGGGAAAGTCAAGCCAGTTCTCAGCCGATTTTTCCCGGATATCTCCCCTCTTTCCTCTCTGGTCTCCCCGTATGTCGAATTTCGCCCCTGTTCTTCGGAATACCTCCACCTCACGGCCGTCCCGTCCAAAAGCCGAGCCCGCTTCAGCGGTTCCCCCGCGGGAGGATCCCGGAATTTCCCCGGCCAGAGCCGCCCGGCTCCTGAGATTGGCTCTGCACGGGATCCCTGTCCAGGGCCAGAAGGTCTCCGTAGATGGTCTCGCTCAGTTGAACCTCTCCGAGCTGATCCCCTCGTGTGACGGGCTTGATCCCCCTCCAGCGGCGTTCCAGGAAGTCCTTCAACAGGCCGTTGGGGCGGGGATGATCGAGGTTGCCCAGCTCCGCCATGATGCCGAGGGTCTTATAAGAGCAGAATGTTCCCTGGCACGGACCTGTCCCCATCCGTGTCCTGACGCGCACATCGTTCAGGTCTGAGCTTCCCGCCTCCAGGATCGCCTCTTCTATCTCCCCCCGTGTCACGAGTTCACATTCGCAGACGATCGAATCCTTTTGGGGATCCATCATTCGCCCGGGGTCCGTCTTCCTCAGTCGCATTGACAAGCCGACGAATCTGCCTTTCCGCGACCCGGGAAGGGGATCGACGTGGGTCGTGCAGGGAGCGGCAAGACCGAGCTTGCGGCAGACCAGGTCAACGGTCTTTTCGGCCATCAGGCGGTACGTGGACAGTTTCCCTCCAACCACACTCACCAGTCCCTCGACGCCGTCGGTCTCTCCATGATCGATCACTGCAAAGCCGCGGCTGATCTCTCGATCATTCCTGGTTTCGGCCTGTTTGAAGAGAGGCCGTACTCCTGCAAAGGCCCTGATCAGCCTCGCCGAGCGGCACCGGGGAAGCATCCTTTCGAGTTCGGCCAGGAGGAGGTGCACCTCGTCAGGTTCGATGGTGAGCCGGTCCGGATCCTCGACCCGTAGAGATGTGGTTCCGAAAAGACTGGTACTCTCGTTTGGAACGATGCAGTCCCCGTCCGAAGGAGGACGGCACCGGCTCAGAATCGTCTCGGTCAGACGCCTTTCGAAGATGATGATGCTTCCCTTGGAGTAGGCAAGGGGTATGGACAGGCCGATGGTCTCCACGACCTGGTCGGCCCAGGCCCCGGTGGCGTTGATGACGAATTCCGAGAAGAGGTCAAAGGTCTCCCGGCGGCGGGCACTTGAAACCCGGACCCCTCTGACCTTGTTCCCCCTCAAGATCAGCCCGGTTACGCGGCTGTGGTTGACGATCTCGCCACCAAGCTCCCTGGCTGCTCTGGCGTTCTCGACGGCCAGCGCGAAGGGGTTGATCGAGGCATCGGGCGTCTTTACTGCCCCGATCACTCGGGACGAAAGGCCGGGTTCCAGAGCCGCGGCTTTGGACGGAGGGACGGGCTCTGCTGGAATTCCAACTCTCTCGCAGGCGGCGAGGAACTGCTTCTGATAGTCCAACCCGTCCTCGGGCAGGGAGACGAAGAGTCCCTCGGTCTCCTCCACGCAACTGGCCGCGACCTTGCGGAGGATCCTGTTCTCGCGGTAACACTCCTGTGCCGAGGGGGGGTCGGTGACCACATACCGGCACCCGCTGTGAAGCAGTCCGTGACACGCACCGGTGGCACCGGCGGCCAGGTCCCCCTTTTCAAGGAGCAGGGGCCGCAGCCCGCGAAGAGCCAAGTCCCTCGCGATGCCAGTTCCGGTGGAGCCTCCTCCGATAACGATTATATCGTGTGTCGCCGCCACAACCCTTGCCCTCCTGTTTGCCGAAAGCTCTCAGCAGAAATTCAAGAAAAGGCCGCGATTCGGCTGTCGCGCCTTTCCCTTGGTGATGAGTCCGTATCTTATTTGAGAAGGAGAGGTCTGTCAAGGGATTGATAGCCTGGGTTTTCCCATTCTGAGGATTCTTTTTTTGTCCGGGGAGCGACATTGCAGAAGCGGTGGGGCCCCCCAAGGTTGAGCGGGGAGGAGACAGGTCGTGTTCGTGAGTCGTGTTCGTGATTCGTGATCCTGGGGAAGGGGGAGGAATTCCCCACCAGCAAAACTCCAGAGAAGAGTCACCGCGTGAACCCAGGAGGGAGGGAACAAGAGGCATCCACCTGGAAGGGGAGAAATGCCCTCGGAAATCAAGGTACTTTAGGGTGCCTGCTTCGAAAATCCGAAAAACCCTCGGTCGATTTATCCTTGATTTTTGACGGGTGTCCCCGTAGTATCTCCTCACCTGCAATTCGGAGTCGGAAAGGGGTGAATCTTACATGGCGTACATGCTGGCAGTGGATTCGGGCCTTACGATGTGTAAGGCCGTAGTCTTTTCCCTGGACGGTGAGGAGGTCGGCTCAGGTTCGTCCAGGCCGCCCACACTCTACCCGAGGGCCGGTTGGGCGGAGCGGGACCCTGAAGCTCTCTGGTCCCACGTGGTTAGGGCGATCAGGGAGGCGGTCACCAGGGCGGGTCTCGAGGCCGAGGAGATCGGGTGTGTCACCCTTACGGGGCATGGAAACGGCCTTTACTGTCTGGATGGGGATTTCCTTCCCACACGGAGTGGGATTCTTTCCGTGGACACCAGGGCCTCGGCTACGGTGGAGCGGCTCCGTGAGGAAGACACCCCGGCCAGGGTGCACGCGGTCACGGGCAATCAGGTTTGGGCGGGCTCACCTCCGGTCCTGCTCCGGTGGATCAAGGACAACGAAACAGAGGTATACAGGCGAACCCGTCACATCTGTCTGGTAAAAGACTATATCAGGTACAGACTTACAGGGGAGTTGAACACGGATCACACCGACGCCACCGGAGGCGCCCTGGCCGATACTTCGAAGGGAGCCTATGCCAGGGAGATTTACGAGGCCTACGGCATCCCGGAGGCGTGGGGAATGCTTCCTCCCATATTGGATTCCTGGGCGCTCGGAGGGAGGGTGACCAGGGAATGCTCGGCCGAAACCGGTCTGGCTCCGGGGACTCCTGTGGCCGTGGGAGGGATGGACCTCGACATGACGGCCCTCGGCTGCGGCTGCATACGGCCTGGCCAGATGTCGATCATTGTCGGGACCTGGTCGATCAACAGCCTGATTATGGATCGACCGGCCCTTGTCCCCGATATTCTCTTTACCTCCACCTACTCCGTTCCAGGGCTGTGGCTCCTCATGGACGGCTCGGCAACGAGTGCGACCAATCTCGACTGGTTTGTCGAGCAGCTCTGTTTCTGGGAGAAAAAGGAAGGCGAAACAAGGGGGGTCTCTCCCTTCCAGATCGTCGATGAGGAGGTCAGGGAGATGACTCCCTCTTCTTGTGAAATCATATTCCATCCCTTCATTTACGGGAGCAATGTCCAGCCCTCGGCGCGGGCGGGTTTCTACGGCCTCGGCGGTTGGCATCGGAGGGAGGATATGCTGCGGGCGGTTCTCGAGGGGGTCTGTTTTTCTCACCTCAGTCATGTTGAGAGACTCCGTTTTGTCCGGCAGGAGGATGAGGCCTTCATCGCGGGTGGAGGGAAGAGAAGCGATGTATGGACACAGATCTTCGCCGACGTCCTCGGTACTCCCATCAGGGTACCCAGGGCCGATGAGCTGGGGGCACTGGGTTGCGCAATCACCGGAGCTGTCGCCTCCGGCTGTTACCCGGATCACGAGACGGCGGTGAG
>JAFDHF010000060.1 GCA_019308905.1 Deltaproteobacteria bacterium | reverse complement strand
TGTGGGATATCTTTCCCGAGGCTGGTGGTGATTTTGAGGAGATGGGACAGACCTGGAGCACGCCGGTGGCCGGCAAGGTGAGGGTGGGTTCGGAGGAGCGGATGGTTGTCTTTATTGGTGGGGGGTACGATACCAACCAGGACGACGATCCTGTGGTGGGCTCAGACCTTGCGGGTCGGGCGGTCTATGGTGTCGATCTTTTTGACGGGACCCTGGTGTGGAAGTACACCTTCGGTGACGACCCCGACATGGCCTACTGCATCCCCAGCGAGGTGGTGGCTCTGAGTACGGATGAGGACCCGGAGGGCCGCATCGACCGCCTCTACGTGGGGGACACCGGCGGCCAGATGTGGCGTTTTGACATCAGTGACCCCGATCCCGCCAACTGGACAGGGACCATGATCTTTGATGATTCGGCAAGTGGGCGCAAGATCTTCTATCCCCCGGATGTAGTGATTGAACAGAACTATGAGATGCTGTTCTGGGGGACCGGGGATCGGGCCAACCCGAAAAACGAGTCGATCATCAACCGGATCTACGCCCTCAAAGACACAGATCCGCTTGCCCCCCTGACCGAGGCGGATCTGGTGGACGTGACGGCCAACCTCGTCCAGGACGGCACCGATCAGCAGAGGACCGACACCCTGGAAGCCCTCAACACCCACCAGGGATGGTACATCAACCTCCAGGACAACGCCGGCGAGAAGGTCCTGGCCCCCGGTGTGGTCTACTTCGGGGTGGTCTATCTGACCAGCTTCACCCCCACGGCGACTCTATGCCCTCAACTACAAGACCGCCGCAGCCGTACTCAACTTCGATACAACAAACGACACCCTGGACAAAAATGACCGATCCAAAATCATCGGCTCAGCCATCCCCTCAGGCGTGGTCATCGGTGTTATCAGGGGCCAGGCAGCGGGTTTTATCGGAGTAGGTGGGGGGATTTTCTCGTCGGGAATCTTCCATGGGTTGGCCATAAGCCGGATCTACTGGCGCGATCTACTGTAGAACCGAAAGAAATGCGCAGACAGATCCGATCCATCTCCCAGCCTTCTGGAGAGGCTGAGCCAGCGGTCTATCGCCCCGGTCCCGGGCCTGCCTCTCCGCCTCTTGAGGGTTTGCCGGATAGGTGCCCTGCGGCGTGAGCCGCGAGTGAATGGACGGAATTGCATCCCCGCCGGAGAGAGAAACCATCGTCAAGTGGACAACGTCCAAGGATCCTCGATCGAAAAGTGATGAGCCCCGACTCTCCTAAGGGTTGATTCTTTTGGGCCGTGGGCTTAAATTTCTGAAGAGGGTGGAAGCCTCGGGTCCAGGTAATGACGACATGAAGAAGGCGAGGGGGCCGATGGGTCCTCTGTTCAATCCCCTGGAGGGGACGAGTCTCATCGCAGATCCGATCTATCAGTACATCCTGATGACCGACCGGTGGAGGGGGGCCGAAGAGGCCACGGAGAGGGACCTGATCGATACGCCGTGGCTGCAGAGGCTCAGAAGGATCTACCAGCTCCAGAGTGCTCGGTGGGTGTTTCCATCGGCCGAGCACAGCCGGTTTCAGCATTCTCTGGGCACAATGCACGTGGCAGGAGCCTTTGCGCTCCATCTGTATCCGTTCTTGGAACACGTCTTCGAGGGCAGAATACCCTCGGAATTCTACGTGGAAGAGCTCCTTCGCCTCGCCGGGCTGCTCCATGACATCGGGCATGGACCCTTCTGCCATTTTTTCGATGAGCACGTACTCAGCAGGTTCGGCCTGACCCATGAGATTCTCAGCCAGAGGATTATCCTGGAGAGGCTCGGGGAGATGATCAGCATGGTCCGTCGGAGTCCCCACGGAATGCTCCGGGACGATGAAGAGCTCCGGCCGGAGCATGTGGCTTTCTTGATCAAGAAGCCGGACGGGTCGTCTGCCGCTGACCATCCTCTCTGGCTGCAGTACCTTCAGCAGTTGTTTCGTGGAATTTTCACGGTTGACAACATCGACTATGTTTTGAGGGATTCCTACATGACGGGGGTGGCTGTGGGCCCCGTGGACTGGAAGAGGATGCTTCATTATGCTCTCTGTCACCGTGAAGGGCTGGCTCTGGACAAGAGGGGCGCCTCGGCCCTGAGCATGTTTCTCAATGCCCGGCTCTATCTCTACACAAATGTTTACTACCACCGGACCACACGGTCCATCGACCTCCAACTGGGAGAGATATTTGCCCGGACAATCGAGATCATTTTTCCTTTCAATCCCGCAGACCATCTCGACCTGTACTGTGAACTGACTGACTGGTCACTCATCGAGGGGGTCCGACGGTGGGAGGCGTCGAAAAACCGGGAAAAGAGGGAGTTGGCTGCCAAGTGGAAGGATATCCTGGCGAGGAGACTTAAGTGGCGGAGTGTCTATGAGACGACCTTGACCATAAAGGATCTTGAAGTCGGCCGAGCCGGATTTGTGGGGAAGTACGAAGTCGAGCGCAGGATTCGTGAGAGTCTTCCAATGGGAATGAGGGACATAGAATTTCACGTGGACATGGCCCTTCACGACCCCAGACCCCTCAACCCTCTCCATTCGGAGGATTCGCCGCTCTTGATTTACGACCCCACTTCCGGGAAGGTATCGAGAGAGCCTCTGGAAGAACTGTTCAAGTACATTCCGGCGAAAGTGGCCATATGCCGTGTCTATGGGACACTCCCGGAGTACAGGGAGATTCTCATGCGTGCCGTTACCAGAACCCTCGGCTCCTCGGACTATCTCGGATCCTACCCGACCAATGTATGAGGGTCGGAGGCTGGAGGGCGTGAATGAAGGACAGGGAGAGAACTCGAAGACCCGGGAGGTCAGATCCGAGTGTGGGGGTTGATTCCGGACGGGGGGTAAAGACTGAAACGGTTGTGCTTCTCATGGTGGCTGCCTTTTTCGCGGGACTTGTTGTGGGATCTGTGGCAGCCCTTCTCAAGACCTCACGACTGGAGCAGGAGGGCGTGGCGGTCTTCCCGGGCCGGACAGAGGCGCCCCAGCCACCCACGGTCGATGTGCTCGGGAAGATCCAGCGACTTCGAGACCTGGTAGAAAAGGATCCGGGAAACCGCGACGGGTGGGAGCGCCTCGGCGACACGTATTCCAGAAACGGCCGGTACGTCGAGGCGGCCGAGGCATACACGGAGGCCATAAGGGTCGGCGGGGGGAAGGCCGATCTGCTCGTGAAGCTCGGAAATGCCCATTTTGACGGGGGGGCTTACCAGAAGGCCGTAGGGGCCTACCTGGAGGCTCTGAACATGGATCCGGACAATGCCGACGTACTCACCGATCTCGGGGTCGCATACAGGAGAACAAAGAGGCCGGATAAGGCGGTCGAGGCTTTCAGGAGGGCGATTCGCTCCGACCCCCATCATTTAAACAGCCGCTACAACCTGGGTGTCGTTCTCCTACATGACCTTAGAGACATACAGGGGGCGGTGGATGCCTGGGAGGAGTTTATCAGGATAGCCCCCATGGATGAGAGGGCGGGACAGTTAAGACGGATGGTCGAGACCCTGAGGACTATGTCACCGGGCCGAGAGGTTGGGCCGACAGGCCGCGGCTCTTGACGAAACAGGATCGGGTTCGCTGAAGGAGGTCTTTGTATTCCCGAACAGAGGAGGTGGATATGCCGGCCAACCTCCCTCCAGAGTACCTGGCAGCCGAGGAGAGATTCCGGCGTGCGAAATCGCCCCAGGAAAAAGTCACGGCTCTTCAAGAGATGCTCTCCGTCATTCCCAAACACAAGGGAACGGACAAGCTGAGGGCACAGCTGAGGAGCAAGCTTTCCAAACTGAGAGAGGAGTCACAGAAAAGACGGGCAGCGGGGAGAGGCTTCTATCTGTTCAACGTAAAGAAGGAGGGGGCTGGCCAGATCGTTCTCGTAGGTCTTCCCAATGTCGGCAAATCGACCCTCTTATCACGCCTGACCAACGCCTACACGGAAGTGGCCGACTACCCGTACACAACAAGGATTCCCATAGTGGGGATGATGGATTTCGAGAATATCCAGATTCAACTCGTCGACGCCCCCGCTGTGACTTTGGAACTGGGCGAGGCCTGGTTCACCAACCTCGCAAGGAATGCAGACGGCCTCGTGCTGATGGTCGATCTGGGCGATGATCCCCTGGTCCAGATCAAGGTACTGCTGGAGAAACTCGAGGAGGTGGGGGTCTCTCCCGTGGACGGAGAAGGAGGCTCTGCCCCTCAGGAGAAGAGGATGGTCATCGTGTGCAACAAGGCCGATCTTCCGGAAAGCAGAAGGCATGAGGAGGCTGTCCTGGAGGCTTTCGGAGGGAGATTCCCCATCCTTTCCATCTCGGCGAAGACGGCTATGGGTTTGGATCCTCTGAAAAAGAGACTCTTCCAACTTCTTCATATCATTCGGATCTACAGCAAGATCCCGGGGAAGGAGGTGGACTACAGCGCGCCCTTTGTCTTGCCCGAGGGAAGCACGGTTGAGGAGATGGCAAGGCTCGTGCATAAGGATCTTTTCAAGAGATTGAAATTCGCCCGCATCTGGGGATCTGGAAAGTTTTCGGGCCAGAGAGTGAAGAGGGGTTTTGTCCTCACCGATGGAGACGTGGTGGAACTCCACACGTAGAACGGTCGAGCTGAGGCACCTCAGACCGAGTGGTTTTGGGGGTTCTAGGGGGAGTGAAGGGCAAGGGAGGAGTAAGCATTTTGACATCTACCCGACAATTGGGTATGATGGCACATCAGCCTTCGTTGGGATTGTGGTTTGACTTTTTTCGTTGAAGAGCCCGAGGCGGCGGAAACGAAGAATCGAGCCATGAGAAGAGAAGATCTTGAGATTCTCCTCATCCAGGTCGACACGGGTGGGGCGGAGCAGATCAGGCGAGCCCTCCAGGGTTACTATCCAAATGTCCGGATCCAGGTTGGTACGACGGTGGAAGAGTGTCTGGGATTTCTGGGAGAAAAGTCTTACGATATTCTGCTGCTGGGCTACGAGTTGCTGGACCGTATGGATTTCAACATCCTTGACAGGGTGGTGGGCAACCGAGAAGCGCCGCCCGTGATCGTTGTTGTCAGGCCGAGTGAAGTGTGGGCTGCGGTGAGTGCGATGAAGGCGGGGGCCTTTGATTATGTGGTTCAGTCAGGAGAGTATCTGCTGACGCTCCCCTTTGTGATTCAACGGACCCTCAACTATCATCGATCCCTGAAAGAGGTCCTCTCCATGAGGCGGCGTCTCCGTGGAATGAGTCAGCGGCCGATTGGCAGTCCCCTGAGAGAGAGCGGTGCGGTGCGGGATCTGGGAATCGTCGATCGATTCACACAGATCTATAACCAGCAGTATTTCGAGAAGAGACTCGCAGAGGAAATCGACAGGGCGAGGCGATATCTCTATCCTCTCTCTCTGTTGGCCATAGACATAGACGGTCTTGGTCTGTTACAGGATTCCGTGGAAAGGGATCAAATCGTTTCTGGGGTGGCCCAGATGGTGAGCCAGGTAGTCCGCGAGACCGACCTGGTCGCCCGCAGGGTACAGACGGATTTCGGCACGCTCCTCTTCCATTCTGATATAGAGGGCGGTCGTGGGGTGGCCGAGAGAATACGTCAGCGTGTGGAAGAGCAGGGTGTGGGCGAGGATCATGGCCGCGGAAGCGTCACGGTCAGTATCGGTATCAGCGGCTTGTCGCCCGGGGATGACCGCCCTGACACGTTCATTTCTTCAGCAGATCTGGCCCTTTATCATGCCAAGGTCAAGGGCGGTAATCAGGTCGTTCTTGTGGAGAAGGGCTAGAGGCAGCTTTGTTTTCAGAGGAGGAAGAAGATCGGCTATACAGGCGTTGAACGAAGGAGATTCAGTCGGCTAAACAGTCCTCTTGCTGTTCGGTTTCGTTTGGTTCCCTCCCACGAGGATGAGCCCGCATCGGACGTGGCCGCTGGCAGAACGAGGGATGTTTCGGGCGAGGGGTTCTGCCTGGAGACCAACACCGTGATCATGGGGAGGATACATGTTCTCGGTGAGGCCATGGGCGGAGCTGGGAGACTGGGGCTTACCATAGAGATTCCGGATGAGGAGCCTCCTTTGGAGGCGCTGGGGGAGGTGGTATGGTACGATCTGGCGCCCAAGGATTCGGAGTTTAGATTCAGGGCGGGAATACTGTTTGCCGAAATGGACGAGGAGGCCGGCAGGAGATGGCGGGAATTTCTTTCTACGATAAGGAAAAAGAGGTTTTTTTGACACTTGGATGTCACCGATTTCCATGAGGGTTGGCACATTATTTGCTATTTTCCGGGCAATCAGCCTCTGCAAGGACGGGCTCCAGACGGGCCAGCCGGAGGCTGATTGCCTGTTTTTGTTTGGCCCCGATTCGCTCTGGAGGATAGGTGATGAAGGCCGTGGTCGTTCTGGTGGTAATCCTGTGTTTTCCTGTCCTGGTGACTTGCGGAGAGATCTATCAATGGGTAGATGACAGGGGAGTCACCCACTTCACCGACGATCCGGGCAGTGTTCCTGAGGATTACCGGAGCGAGGCCCAAGCATTGGAGATGCTTACAGGGCAAGAGGTCGAGTCTTGGGTTGAAGTGACGGGCGAGGAGGACGAGGGGATTCTCATAGAAGACGACCTCAAGGAGAAAGACGAGGCGTGGTGGCGTAAAAGGGCGGAAAAGTGGAGAGCCAGACTGCAAGAGGGGTATGATGAATATGAGAGGGTGAGGCTCAAGTACAACGCCCTGGCAACGGAATTCAACGCTTCAAAGGATACAGAGAAGAGGAAAGAGCTCAAGGCTCAACTCGATAGGATGCGGGATGAGATGGCGAAATCCAAGGCCAAGATCGACACGGCGCGGAAGATGACCGAAGAGGTGCTCCCGGCTCAGGCGAAGAAGGCCGGCAAACCCGTCAGTTGGGTCCGTTGAGAGAGCCTGCTGGCTGGTCTGATTGGGAGGGGGACATCTTTTCTGCCGTTTCATGGGAGAGAAAGTGGCGGGAGACAGATAGGAACAGATAGGAAAGGTTGTCTGGAGTGACAGGTATTTCACCTTAGAGATGGGAGATCGGATGTTTCCTTGTGTCGGACAGATTGTCGTACCAAAGGCCGATGAGCCGACTCGTGACGGCTTGGGAGTCTGCCGGATCTGCGGCAAGACGCTGAGAGGAAGCGATCAGAGTCTGGCAAGAAAAGCCAAGCTCTGTGTGAGCTGTTATGTCCGGTCAGTGAAGTCCGTCCCCAACCTAGTTCAGTGAGAGGGTTCCCAAGTGGTTGGGGGTGGAGCCGGGGTGGGCACACAGGAGAGGCTGCCCGTGGTCGAGCGGTGCCGAGGAGGACCTGAACAGGTGAAGGGCTGGCGCACAGGGCTGGAGGTTTCTCAGCGTTCAAGAGAAATCCACTCCGAGGGGACGTGGGCCTGATCTCTGCCCACCTTCTGGAAGGGTTGCCGTGAGAATTGTCGAATGCCCGGTTTGCGGGAGGAAATATCGTTTTGACGAATCCAAGATGACCAAGGAGAGGATAAGGGTCGTATGCCGTAAGTGCGAGAACGCTTTTGTCATCTCAAAGGAGTTGTTTCAGGGCCAGCCCGGGGAAACACCCGCTGGTCCTCCACCGCCAGAGCAGTCCCCGCCTCCACCGCCGGAAAAGTCCTCCCCCATGACCCTGGTTATCAAGAGGGTGCCGGGGGAGATGGCCCGCCTGAGAATCGCGACCCAGCTCATGCCGTACACGGGAGAGAGTGTCTCTCTGCTCAGGAAGAAGCTCTCAAGGACGCCTGTCGTCTTTCACCTTGAGATGAAGCCTTCAGAGGCCGACAGGCTCATGGGACTCATGGGATCGACGGGAGTCGAGGCGGCCCTGTCACATGGGGAAGCGGCCGGACGTACTAAGGGGAAGCCCCGAGGGGAGGGAATTCCGAAGAAGATGTGGAGGAACCTGGCTGCCGCGGTTGTAGTCTTGGCCTTGGTGGGGGCCGGGGGGCTTTCCTATCACCTCTATCGGGAGACGGAGAAGACGCGCAGCCTCGAGCAGAGGGGTATCGACTGGCTGATTCCGGGAGAACCGTTTTTTTACATACGACTTACGGACGTAGAAGAGAATCAGAAGAAGATCCAGAAGGATCCGGCCCATGCCGGATTGGTCTCTTTGGTGGCGAGTTTGAAGTCGATCCCGGGAGTGGAGGGCTTTCTGTCCGCCCTGTCGGACTGGGAGGCATCCACGGGAGTCCCCTTTTTCCGTCCTAGTCTCATGGACCTCATCGGAAGGGATGCAAGACTGGCCCTGTATCAGGAGCGAGGCGCAGATGGGCCGGAGTTCGTGCTTACCTTGAGGACCGGGCTGAAGCCAAAACTGGTGGAAACCATAGGGAAGTGGCTCGCCCTCCTACAGGGTCGACTCGTGTCCATGAGAATGGAGGGAACAGCCGTCTATGCCATTCAACCTCCGGAATACAAGAGGAGAGTCTACTTCTTTTCTGAAGGCATGGTCTACGTGGTGAGCGACTCTCCGGATCTGGTCAGGAAGTCTGTGCTGTTGATGAGGGGAGAGGCTCCTGGCAGGAGTTCTCTGGGCTCGGTTCGCCTGTTGGCTGAGAGAGGGAAGAGGTTCGGCGTCAATCAGATAGCTCTGTTCTATGTCGGCTTTGGTAACATGATCGGATCATGGCTCGGCAAGAGAGGGAGCGGCGATGCTTTCCCCCTGACCCGATACCTGGGAGCCTACGGCGACGTGGTGGGTACCATCTCGTACGGGAAGGGTGTGGTTGTCGAATCCACCATGGAGTTCCGGCCTGAGCGCCTCGATGGATTTCTCGCTGCTCTCTTGAAACACCCGCCCGCCCCGAATAGGACCCTGGCCTATGTTCCGGGAAACACGGTTATCTATGCCTCGAATACGAGTCTAGACCTTGTGAAAGATCTCTCCTGGTTCAGGAGGGATCTCGGGGAGCATTTCCGCGACTCGGCGGTCCTGGACAGGATTCTCTCCGGGATCCTGGCGGAAACAGGGCTCGACGTGGAGAAGGAGGTCCTGCCCTACCTGGGAAGGGAATTTGCCTATGCGGTGACGGCCGGAATCAGGGGGAAGGACACAGGTTTCCCGGCCGTACAGCTCTTTCTGGAGGTGAGGAATCGGGCGAGAGTCGAGGCCTCGATCGGAAAGATCCTGAAAACCCCCGGGGTCGGATCGTGGCTGAAGGAAGCCGGCGTGGACCTTGTCCGGAGCAGTTACGAGGGCGTCCAGATTACCTCTTTCCGGTATCATGGCAAAGATATGAGGCTATTGTTACTCTCAAGCCTTTCGCCTTGCTATGCCTTCGTGGATGGCTTCTTGGTGATCAGCACCGGGCTGGAGAACCTGAAACAGATGGTGGATCTTTCCAACGGGCGTGGCGTGTCGATGCTCAAGAATGGGCGGTTCACCGAGGCGAAGCACCTTTTGAGGCGGGAGAACAACGGCCTGGCTTACGTCGACCTGCGAGCCGCCGCTGGGCTCCTGAAAGGGTTGATCACCCGTGGTCCTCCAGGAAGAGCGGGTCTTCCGGGTCCCGGAGTCCAGAGGACAGAGGGGACGAAGTTCTTTCTGGAGCTTCTGGAGAAGTTGAACTTTCTGTGGGGTGAAACGGAGTTCAGGGCCGACCGGGTTCGATTTCTGGTCTACTTTGCCCTCTGAGACTCGAAATGGAAGAGCCTGTGGCAGCGATCGAGAAATGATCGAGGAGGTCCGTTGGCGTAAGGAAGAGGGGCTGGCAGAAGCCGCGGGCGGAAGGAGGAATCCGAATGGTTCCGGACAAGGGAAGAAATAAGAGGGCAGGGGTAGTGTGGGTGGATCGGAGGAGACACTGCCGCTACCTGCTGGAAATCCCCATCGACTGGACCGACGGGAAAGTAGGTGGTGTGTCCACCGGGCTGACCTCAAACGCCAGTGAGGGAGGTATCATGGCTTTTATGGGGGAGCGGGTAGAGGTCGGCACCGCCCTGAACGTAACCCTTGTGTTTCGTCTGGGCTTCTCTCTGGCTTCCATGGAGGCCCCGTCGGTGGTCGTGTGGCGGGAGGACGTGTGGAAGGAATATCTTGGCAGCTACCGGTACGGACTAAGGTTCCTCGGTCTCGACCCTGCTGATTTGAGAAGGCTGAGGAGGCTTTTCGGGAATCTGGAGCGACAGGAGACACTCTATGTCCCGGTCCACAGCGGATTGACCCAGACAGGCCCTCTACCTCTGAACCCGTTGGACCATCCCTGAAATCCCCGTTTCTTCGGAGACCTCCGCAGGGGATTGTCTGCGCCGGAAAGACTCTTCGGCTTTTTCCGAATGGTGCCTCTCTCCTGGACAATTCTGACAAACCCGGTATGATTCCCCGGCAGGAGTCGTCCGGGCGTCCCTTGCCTGCCGCGGGGGTAGAAGGCTCTGCTGCCCTCCGATTCCAGAGGCGTGGATCGTCTCTTTCGCTCAGCCTGTACCTTGCTGCCGCAATCTCCGCAAATCTCGCTCTGGAGGAAAGGGTCTCATCAAGATCGGGGAATCCCCGGATTTCTCCTGGTTGACCTCCGCCCGCGGCTGTGGAAGAATTGAGAGCCATGGAAAGAGTCGCCGTCTTTGTGGCCCTTAGGAGCGAGGCGGATGCTTTCAAGGCACTGCCCCTTGAGTTGCGGTGCTTGGAGACGGGAATGCCCGTCTACACGGGGGAGATCGAAGGGAGAAGGTTGATTGTCGCAAGGTCCGGTGTGGGAAAGAGGAACGCCCTTGAGGCCGCAGAGCTGGTCCAGTCGGCCTTTCACCCCGATGCGGTGATCTCCACGGGATTCTGTGGAGGGTTGGTGGAGGAGGTCCGCTTATGTGATGTGGTCCTCGGTTCATGGGTCGTTCAGGACGGTGGGCGCGGCGAGGCACGGAGAAGGCCCCTTCTGGGAGATCAGGCCGCCAGGTTGAAGAGCGCCCTTGTTGAGGGAGGGCACCGGGTCCACGTAGGGGGACTTGTGTGTGTCTCCCGGCCTGTGGCCACCCCCAGGGAGAGGAGTGAACTGGCCCTTCGGACAGGAGCCCTTGCCGCAGAGATGGAGACGTATCATCTGGCGGAATATTTCCTCGCACGCCGGGTCTTCTTCGTCGGGCTGAGAACCGTGGTCGACTGCCTTGAGGATCTGATCCCGGTTGCCCTTTCCGGTCCGGAGTCGGGAGGATCCCCGAGACTTTCGAACCTCCTGGGTTTTCTTGCCTCTCATCCCGGAGCTGTCGGTCCTCTTTTGAGGCTTTATCTGAATGCGAGAAAGGCGCGCGGTCCGCTTGGAAAGAGCGTGGCAGCCATAGTCAGGGTGCTGCCCTAGCGCATGTATTTCGTTTTATTTTCCGCCGAGAAGGGGGAAAGGAAAAACAGGCACCCGAGCGGTGTAAGGAGGTAACCAACCGTACCTCAATATGTTATGAGTCTCCAGGCCTTGAGCCGTTTTCTTTGTGCGGTCGTCTCAACGGCAAGAAAGGGGATTTGAAATGGTTTCACAGGAGGGCTGGAGGATATGCCTCATTCGGTAGTCTTTCACTGCGTGGCAGAGCAGGATCTCGACGGGGATCTTCTCCGGGGCAGAGGAATGCTGGATCTGGCTTTCCAGCTTTTCGGCCGGGTTGATCCTCGTTTGACAGCTTCCATGGTAGAGGGAAAGGAGAAGCCCTTCACGGTTTCCCCGTTTTTCGCAAAGCGATGGCCTTCGGGGCCGAGGGCCGGCTATGAGGGAGTCGATCCCCTGCTGAGGGGGAGGTCGTCGATCAGGGCCGGGACGCCATGTAGATTCCGGATCACTCTTCTGGAGGACAGGTTGTTCCAGAGTATGGCCGGTCTGATTGGAGATTCGGGTCTGGTTCTTTCCGTGGGTGGAAGGCCGCTTCGGGTAGGCCATATCATCTCTTCGAGCCAGCCCTCTGATCCGTGGCCCCGGTCTCAGAGCTACGCCCAACTGAACGAAGAGGCGTCGTCTACCTCCAGGGAGCTGCGCCTCCAATTCGTCACCCCCACGGTCTTCAAGCGTCAGGGTATGGCTCTGCCGTTGCCGGATCCTCAGATGGTATTCAGGGGGTTTCTCCGGAGTTGGAAGTGGTTTGCCTTTATTCCCCTGTCCAGCGATCTCGAGAGCTTTCTCGATTCTCACGTCGTCCTGAAGGATTTCCGGATCTCCAGAACGACCTTCGACACGGGTGAGAGGGTCGAGCCGTCCTTTACCGGATGGGGCCGCTTCGTGCTTGCCGGGCGGCACCACGAGAGGCACATCAAGGAATTCAACCTCCTCGGAGACTACAGTTTCTACTGCGGCACGGGGGCCTACAGGGAGAGAGGCATGGGCATGACCCGGAGGCTGTGAGTCTCTCGGACCGGACGGTCTCCTCGGCCCCCCGGTTTACACTCTCCATGGGGGAGATAGAGGATATGAGAGGGGGAGAAAGGCTATGTCGAGAGGGTGTCCAGGTGTTTCATGACTCTGTGGACGTATTGCTTCGTTTCAGCGGGAATCCGGCCACGGCTTCTTTCGAGATTGCCGGGGCCCCAGTTATAGGCGGCGAGAGCCGATTCGATATCTCCTCGATACCGGTTGAGCAACATGGCCAGGTACCTCGTACCACCCATCACGTTTTGTCTCGGATCATAGAGATCCGTGACGCCGAGATCCTTTGCCGTTGAGGGGAGGAGTTGCATCAGTCCCGTGGCCCCGGATGGAGATCTCGCTTGTGGGTTGAAGTCGCTTTCAGCCTTTATTACGGCCTTGATGAGGGGTCTTGCCACACCGAAGCGACGGGAGGCCTCTTCAATCAGCGGGTCGAAATCCCCGGGTTCCGCCCGGGGAAGAGAGGGTGAGTCGGACTCCCTGATCTGAGCCCCAGTGGCGCGGGGAGGTTCCGTGCGGGTCAGGGACTGGTTCAACAAGAGAAGCGATCCCAGGAGACCAGCCACGGGAGCCAAGGGCTTCGGGCCTGAGGCAGGCTGCCCGGCCGTTCGCAGCAGACTCTGGCGGAACAGGGCGCCGAAGTCGAGGGGGTCGAGCCGCCCACGGAGGGAGAGGGGGGACGGGCTCGCATCCCGTGGTGGGGTTGCCTGGAGATGTAAAGGGTGGGTTCTGACCAGCTTGATCATGGCGAGGATCGGTCTGCATGAGAGAGAAGAGACTGCTCGACAAAGGAAAAGATGCAAGAGTCGTGCCTATTACATCTCTCTCAGGGGGCGCGCCTCGGGGGAATGAGGGAGAAGCCGATTCGGGAGGCAAGAGACTCTACCCGGATCGTGCGGAACCACTTGAAGAGGAGCGCATAAAGAGGAGGGGAGGCCAATGGGTCTGATCTTTCTGGGGGCTGCTCTGGTGATGGCAGGAGCGATGGCGATGCTTTTGTCTTATTATGGAGGAGGGCCGGCCAGCGTAACAGATGCGGGGAAGGTTCTTGCCCTGCTTGGTTTTGCTGCTTATGTGGTTGGAAGGGTCAGGTACAGCCGGATGAAGAAAAGGGAGTCTCACCCGGAAATGCCCGCCGCAGGCGGCAATTCGTGACTCCGCCCAGATGGAGTATAGCCGCTGTGCTATTCGATCCCGGCCCCGTTCGGTACATCTCCATCCACGGTGATCAGTGACACGATGTCCCTGGCCTCATCGACGGCCGCCAGGACCATCCCCTGGCTCTCCACACCGCGGAGCCTGGCAGGTTTGAGATTGACAAGGACAATCACTTTCCTTCCCACCAGCTCCTCGGGACGGTAGTAGCCCTTTAGCCCGGCCACAAGCTGTCGCTCCTCTGTACCCACATCGACACGCAGGATGAGAAGCTTGTCTGCATTCGGATGGTCCTCGGCTTGCTTGACTTCGCCCACGCGGATATCCATCTTTTTCCACTCGGGATAGTCGATCTGTTCTGCCATGACGGCTCCCTTCTTCTTGGGACTGTGAAAACACTCATTCAGGGGCCTGCCTTTGTCTTTGAAGGCGAAGAGTCGATGAAGCACCTCTTCTTCCGGCCGGTCCCGCCTGTGTTCCCCAGTATACCACAGAACACCACAGGGGGGCAGGAGTTTTGGAGGCCGTGCGATGTTCCGGTCTCGTATGAGTGCGGGCCGGGTTTTGAACTGGAAGGAGGAGTATCGAAACCGAGGGCCGGCGCCCGATGAGAGATACGGGAGATCTCTCCTCTGAAACCCCTTGATACGGCGCGGGATTGGGGCTAATCTTTCCGGCAGACCGAAAGGAGTGGAACAATGAGAGTGGAGGGAGTGATTTTTGATTATGACGGTACTCTTGTACATTTGAACCTCGATTTTGATGCCATGAGAAAGGGGGTGGAAGGGCTTTTCGATTCCTATGGGCTCGACCCCGCTGTTTTTAAGGATCTCCACATCCTGGAAGCGGTCGACAAAGCCGTCCATTTATTATCCAGTAAGGATCCTGGTGGCGGTCGCTCTTTCTATGAGAGAGCCATGCAACTGCTCACCGACCACGAGGTAGAGGCGGCAAGAAAGGGAAGGATTCTCCCCGGGGCTGTCGAGACGCTGAGGGCGTTGCGACACCTCGGGATCAAGGTGGGAATCGTTACTCGGAACTGCGATCAGGCCGTGCGTATTGCCTTCCCCAGGATCGAGGACCTGTGTGATGCCTTTGTCCCCCGGGACGATGTGGATCAGGTCAAGCCCCACCCGGCCCATCTGGGTTCTGCCCTTGAGAAGATGGGGATAGAGAAACCGAACCGTTGCCTTATGGTGGGAGACCATGTTTTGGATATCGAGGCGGGTCGGCGGCTCGGCATGAAGACCGCCGGTGTACTGACGGGAAGGACAAGGGCCGAGGAGTTTCTGGAAGCCGGAGCCGATCTCGTGCTGCAGGATGCAACCCAGGTTGTGGACCGCCTGCGTGGGGGAGACAGGGGCGGGCAAAAGGGCTTTTTCCAGTCCGGAAAGCTGGATATCGAGATTCTGACCAGACTTCTCAGGCGGTACACCTCCACCGACGAGAGGGTGGTCATCGGGCCTCAGATCGGAGAGGATACGGCGGCGATCGATATGGGAGACAGACTCCTTGTGGTGACCACCGACCCCATCACTTTTGCAACCGAGGAGATCGGTTATTACAGCGTAATCGTGAATGCCAACGATATTGCCACATCGGGTGCCCAGCCCAAATGGTTTACCGCCAACGTTCTCCTGCCGGAAAAGAAGACCACGGGAGACCTGGTGGAGCGCATTTTCAGGCAGATCCATCGGGCCTGCAAAGAATTCGGGATCTCCCTCATCGGAGGCCACACGGAGATTACCCATGGACTCGACCGTCCGATCCTGATCGGTCACATGATGGGTGAGGTGCGAAAAGAGGCGCTGGTCAGAACGGGTGGGGCCCGGGTTGGGGACGACGTCCTTCTGAGCAAGGGGATCTGTATCGAGGGGACCTCGATCATCGCGAGAGAGAAGGAGGAGGAATTGCTATCCATGGGGGTCTCCAAAGCTCTCATCAAGCGGGCCAAGAACTTCCTTTACGACCCCGGCATCAGTGTGATCCGAGACGCCCGCCTGGCCTGTGAAGCAGGCCGGGTCCACTCCATGCATGATGTCACCGAGGGTGGGCTGGCCAACGGTCTCCATGAGATAGCCATTGCGGCAAAGGTGGGAATAGTGGTAGAGAGAGATCGGATTCCGCTGTTCGAGGAATCTCGGATCGTGTGTGAAGCCTTCGACCTCGATCCCCTGGGCCTTATCGCCTCGGGTGCTCTTCTCCTGACGGCATCCCCCGGGGAAGCCGAAAGGATAATCGAGAAGGCTTCTGTGCAAGGAGTGGCGATTGCGAGGATAGGGCGGGTCTACGAGGGAGGACCGTCTGTAATCCTGGTTACAGAGGAGGGGGAAAAGGCCGTGAGCTATTTCTGGAGGGACGAGGTGACAAAGATCTTCGACAAACCGTCCTAGGGGGCGGGGAATTCCTGCCCTTTCCCCGGGAACACGACTCACGAACACGAATCACGAACACGACTCACGAACACGAACACGAATCACGAACACGACCTTTCCCCTCCCCGCTCACCCTTGATGGGTACCCCACCGCTTCCGCAATGGCGCTCGGAGGCAAGGGTGTTCTCCAAAAGTCAGGAAACTCCTCTGGTTTTCCTGATTGAAATATCCGGATAATTCTAGTAACCTTGGGACGGTTGGAAGCGATAGCCTTGTGAGGTTGAAGTCCGGGGGAGACTGATGAAATCGGTCCACTTAGTCCTTGTTTTTCTTATTCTCTTCGTGGTCAGTCTGGGTATCATCGTCCATCTCTACAGGGGGCCCATCGCCTCTCTCAGGAAGGAAGTAGAGGAGTTACAGCAACGCCTCGCCGAAAAAGGGGAAGAGACGCAGAAGGCAGCAGATGAGATGCGGAAGAGGCAGGAAGAACTGGAACGGCAGAAAGGGGAGGTGGAGAGACTCAAGGAGAGAATCAGGGCTTTTGAACGCCAGATTGCGGAAAATAAGAAGGTCATTTCTGCCCTTCGGAAGGGGTCTGTAAGCAAGGACCAGACCGTACAGAATCTCGCGGCCAAGCTGTTGCTGAAGGAACAGGAGTATCAAGGTGCCAAGCTCGAACTCTCCCAGATGGATGAGGCCCTCCAGAGGCTCAAGGAGGAGAACAAGGCAAAATCGGAAAGAATAGCGGAGCTCACCCGGCAGCTCGGCAAATCGTCGCAGACGATTCAGCTGCTCACCATGAAGTTGGAGAACCGGGAGGATGAGATCGACGATCTGAAAAAAGAGATGGAGGGGCTGGGCAAGAAAGTCGAGACTCTTACGGCCGACATGAAGAGGATACTCCGTGAGAAAGAGAAGGCCCTGGCCAGGATCGCCGAGTTGGAGAACAGCTTGAAGCAGGCCGGGGCGAGGGGCTCTACGGGGCTCCTTGAGTCTCCCGCTGCCGGGCAGGAGGAATGAGGCCGTGGGAGTCGAGGAGCAGGGCTGCAGTGGAGATGACCCGGGATCACCCTCACGGACAGACGATGGAACAGGGGGGGCGGCTACATGAAGTGTGCGAAATGCGGGACTGAGAACCCGGAAGGGGCTAATTTCTGCAAGAAGTGCGGTACTCGGTTGCCTTCTACCGTTCTTTGCTGGAAATGCAAGTATGAGAATCCGCCCGATTCGATCTACTGCAACCAGTGCGGATCCCGCCTCTCCCCTGGAAGATCCTCCCGAAAAATCTGCCAGAGCTGCGGATTTCCAAACGACCCTGCTGCGGAATACTGTACGGTTTGTAACCAGAAACTCCGCAGCTGAGGCCATCTTCTGTCTTTCTTCCTTCCCCTGTCGGTGGTTTGGTGATTGTATCTGAGCTTCCAAGAACCTCGCCTTCCGACTGAGGAGTCTCTCCTCGAGAATCGGGCGGCCTTGTCGTTGATGGGGCTGCCGGCCTTTCCTCCAATGGCATATTAATTGCTTACAGTAACGATTCTAGGAAAGGGAGGGTGGAGATCAGCAACTCGGAAATGACCGGGCATCGAAGGGTTGAGAAAGTGGGGGAGGGTCTTTCGGCAAAGACTCCCGAGAGAGGCGGAGCCCAGCCTTGCTTACCTCCTATGGAAGAGTCGAGCGGTTGAAGAGAGGGATTCCATGCGGTTGACAGAAGGGGATAGGGTACGGCACCGCGGGTTGCAGTTCATATCGGGAATCGTGGCGCAGGTGATTATGATCCCTGACGCTGATCCAGAGGACGAGAATTCATATTTCTGCAAGGTTCAGCTTAAGAACGGACAGTTCTACAGCGACAGGGCCTCAGAGTGGGAACTGGACGCCGGCGCAGTGCCCCCTTCATCGAACAACTCCAAACCTGATCATGATGAACCCTTGTACAAGGAGATGGGTTGAAGGCGCATCCCCTTCCCAGGTCCTATCCGAGTCGAATAACACCACTGGGTTTGAGAAAACGCGCGACAGAATCCGAATAATCCAACCGGGCTTTCCGCATTCGAGCCGTCGATCGCTGCACCGGAGAATCTCTTTTTTGGTCATCTCCCTGTTCGGTTCCTTTTGAAACTCCCCGTATCCTTTCGGGCAAGAACCACAGGACCGAAAGGGCCTGCCTGAAAAATCCGGCACTCGGGCTTGGCGTACCGCGAACCAGAGGCGTCGCCGCTCTTTCAAATCCGGCCTTTCTATGTTAACTTTCTTATGAAGACTCACCGCCGGCGAGCTGCCGCCTTCCGGTTAACGGACACTCGGGCCGATCTCGGTTGAGGAGATTGCGGGGTACTACCATGAAGCGGGGCCTGTTCAGCCTTACCGTCGTAAGTGTGGGGTTCCTTTTCCTCTCCCTTGCAGATCCCGCACGCCACCCCGTGGGATACTGGAGCGAGGCTTACTGCTTTTCCGCTGCAAAGGAAAGGACACTGGGAGAGAAGGTCTTTCATGACATCCAGAACCGCATGCGGATAGTTCGGATCCCCTCTGTCCAGAGCTATATAGACAGGCTGGGGAGAAATCTCGTCTCGGTGGCCGACCGGAGCCAGTTTCCCATAACCTTTTTTGTCTTGAAGGAATCGGAGCCCAACGCCTTTGCGATCCCCGGGGGAAGAATCTTCCTTACGAGCGGTCTCCTCACCCTGGTGGAGAGCGAGGACGAATTGGCAGGTGTGATGAGCCACGAGATCGGCCATGTGGTGAGGCGCCACATTGCCCAGCGAATCGACGCATCGAAACGACTGAACCTCGGCACTCTGGCAGGTGTGCTGGCAGGCATACTGGTTGGGGGGAGTGGAGGAGGTGCCATGATGGCCGGCACTCTTGCCATGACTCAATCTGCGAATTTGAGAAACAGCCGGGAGAACGAATTCGAAGCCGATCGCCTGGGACTGGCCTATATGACCCGGGCCGGATACGACGGGCACGCAATGATACGCTTCCTTAAGAAGATCTATCGCGGGACGGGATACAACTCGGCGTTTCCCACTTACTTGTCTACCCATCCGGGGGTCCCTGCGAGGATTGCTTTCCTTGAGAGTATGATGGGCAGCCGAGGCGAAACGGATGGACAGGAGAAGTTCACCGACGAGTTGAAGGACATCCAAACCAGGATCCTCGTTGTCGAGAAAGGCCCCTTAGAGTCACTCGACTATTTCAACGGCCTTTTGGAGGTCGATCCTGACGACGCCCTTTCCCTTTTGGGGCGTGCCCTGGTTGAGAAGGAGATGGGGAGAATAGGGGAATCTCTCGAGGATCTGAAGAGGGCCCACCAACTGAAGCCGGGGGATCCTCAAATCCTCAGGGAACTCGGTCTTGCTTTTCTCCTGGTCGGGAGGACCGCCGATGGGGTCGATGCCCTTGAACGCTCGGTTTCCCTGGCAGGGCAGGATGCGGAGACGTTGCAGTATCTCGGAAGAGCCTATCGGGTTCAGAACAAGCTCGACGAGGCCATAGAGAGCTATCTCAAGGCCAAGACCTTGGACCCAGACCTCCCTGGGCTCGACAAGGATCTGGGTTCGGCATACAGGGAGAAGGGGGACATGGGGCGTTCCCACTTCTATTACGGCCTCTACTTCAAGAGGAGGGGCCAGTTGAAATACGCCCGTTTCCATTTCGAGAAGGCCGGCGAACTGTCCGGGCAGGATAGGAGAGGGCGAGAGGAGGCTATGAGAGAGCTGAGACGGCTCAAGCCGTAAGGAATTGCCCATCGAGGTTTCCTATCGGCAGGGACTGCTCGCGTTGGAATCAGGGAGACAAGGAGAGGTGGGGCTTATGAGGGTCTCGAGAATCGGAAAGGGTTTTGAACTCACCTGGCTGGGCCATTCGGCATTCAGAATCGTATCTTCCGAAGGGCTGAAGATCCTGGTCGACCCGTGGTTGACTGGAAATCCCAAAGCCGCTTCGGGCGTTGAAAACACGGGAAAGATCGATCTGATTCTTGTAACCCACGGTCACGCCGACCATCTGGGCGATACCCTGGAGATCGCCCGAAACACGGGGGCACAGGTGGTTTGTATGCCGGAGGTATCCCAATATCTGACCGGCAAGGGGTTGACGAATCTCGTGGGGATGAACAAGGGAGGCACGTATCGATTCAGGGAGATCGAGATCACCATGGTTCATGCCATCCATAGTTCGTCCATCGTTGAGCAGGACAGGATCATCTACCTGGGTGATCCTGCGGGTTATGTGGTCACCCTCGAAAGCGGTTTCGCCGTCTACCATGCAGGGGACACGGGGGTATTCAAGGACATGGAGATCATCGGTGATCTGTACCATCCGGGACTCGCCCTCCTCCCCATCGGCAGTCATTATGTGATGGGACCACGGGAGGCGGCGTACGCATGCAGGTTGCTTCGGCCATCATACGTTGTCCCCATGCACTACGGGACCTTCCCGGTCCTGACCGGAACCCCTGAAAGGTTCGTTGAGGAGATGGCGGATCTTCCATCCACAGAGGTAATCGTGCTCGAGCCCGGTGATACTCTCACGTGAAACCAGATGATGCGGGGGGGAAATGAATAGAGAGAATTTCTTTACCCTCATCATGCTGGCGATCATCGGGGTCTCCTTCTACTTCTTCTATCGGGTCTTTTCTCCCTATCTGGTTTCCATAGGATGGGCAGTGGTCCTGACGCTGGTCTTCTACCCGGTCTACCGGAGATTGACGCGCTGGTTGAGGGACCGCCGGTCTCTCGCGTCCCTGGTGTCGACTATCCTCACTGTCGTGGTCATAGTTCTTCCCGGTGTTTTGCTTCTCTTTTTTCTGGGCAAGGAGGTCGTTGAGATATACAGGTTCTTTGAAGCAGGAGTGAAGGCCGGGAGGTTTCAATTCCTCCTGCGGTGGCAGGAGATATCATGGGTGGACCAGTTCCTGCACGATCTGGATCCATGGCTAAACCTCTCCCAGCTCGACCTGCAAAACATCATCCTGCAAAGCCTGAAACGGCTGAGCACCTTTGCCTTGAACCAGTCGACGAGATTCGTCTTCGGGTTTTCTCAGTTTCTCTTCGGCTTTTTCCTGATGATAGTGGCTATGTTCTATCTTTTCCGTGATGGGGAACGTCTTCTTGAGGGAATCAAGGGCCTGATTCCACTGACGCCCGGAGAGAAGGAACTCCTGTTCAGGCGGATTCACGAGATGGTGCATGCCACGATCTTTGGCGGCGTTCTGGTGGCCCTGGTCCAGGGGGCGCTTGGGGGCCTGGCTTTCTGGGTTCTGGGTTTACCTTCGCCCGTACTTTGGGGCTTTGTGATGGCTCTTCTCTCCTTTGTTCCCGTGGTCGGTCCTTCGATGGTCTGGTTTCCCGCGGTGGTGTTTCTGGCCGTTCACGGGCATCATTACGGCAAGGCGATTGTTCTCGCCCTTTGGGGGATCGTAGTGGTGGGTCTGTCGGACAACTTCCTGAGGCCGATTCTTATAAGCGGCCGGACAAAACTCAATACCATGATTCTCTTCTTCGCCGTGCTGGGTGGATTGAAGGCATTCGGGCTTCTGGGATTGGTCGCAGGCCCTCTTGTGGTTACTGTCTGCCTGGCAATACTCGATATCTACTCTTCCAAGTTGGAAGCCGAATAGAATGGCGAGACCTCCCGGCCAGCCCTTGGAGGCGGGTTGGAGGGGCATGGTCTGCGCCTCTCACGAGCTTGCCGGAAAGGCCCGACACCGGATGTGGCAAGCTCACCCTCCTCGAGAGAAAGAGACCTTTCCTGTCTCGGGCTTCTCCACTGCCCGCAAGAGACAGACCGGGCAGGAATCGGATCAGGTGCGTCATGTCTCTGACGGATCGACCCCGGAGTCGGTCGAGACAAAAGAGCCGGTCCGAGCAGACGGTTCTGTGGAGGCTTGTTGTGGGTGACCGAAAATCGATCGATTGGTACGTATTTTGCTTAGACCCCTTTAAAACCCCCTGGAACGCTCCTGGACTGAACGTTTCTGAACATGGCCGAGAGGCAGCATCCATGTTTTTCAAACTCATACTGGAAGCAGGCCATGTAGGCGCCGGCAAGAGTTATGATATGGTTCGCTACTTCCGAGGCAAGGATGTCATATCGGTTATGGATTCTGCCCTGAGAACCCCCAGAGTCAAAAAGAAAGAAGGGGGACAGGGCATTAAGCTCATTCAGCCCATCAGTGAAAGGGAGTATGTCCTCGGAAAGACAAGCGAGGCGGAAGATCCCTATCTGAACCGTCGCCGTTCTTAGCGGACAGCCCGGTCCCCTCCGGTTTCAATGCTTTCCCATGATAGTTTTCCTGTCACCGAGATGAGTTTGGGTGGGTGCTAGAACCTTTGTCGCTGGTTTTGGTAAGATAACAGTGATCTGATTGCGGCCGGCCGGGGGCGCACAGCGCCGGGAGCGGCTCTCATCGATCAGGATCTCTGGCCGGGCCTGAGAGAGGCTCCATACCGCTCGAGGGGTGGATGGAATGTTGACAAAAGGTTAAGGTTGTTCTATATGGAAGTCGATCCTGGGTGAATGGAGAAGGTGACGAGAGATGGATGACAGTGTGAGAGAGAGACCTGGAATGGCAGAAGAGGAGGTGCGAGAGGAGGAGGCGATAGATCTCAACACCCTCTTCCGCGACCAAGGGAGGGATCTTAACCGCCTTTTCCCGGACCCGGGTTCCAGGAGACTTCTGAGGGATGTGAGAAGGAACCGTAGAGACGTTGAAAGGTTCCTGAAAAGGTTGGAGACGGACGGGCCGGTCACTGAGAGATCTGGAGGTTCCAATGAGGTGTCCTAACTGCGATTTCGAAATTCCCGGCATTGTATGCGAGACCTGTGGAGAGGAGACCCCGCAGGGAAGCCTATACTGTTACAAATGCGGTGCAGAGGTCGAGGTCCAGGAGGAGGGATCCTTTGACCTCGAGAATCGAGTCCTTTGCAGCGATGAGACCTGCACCGGTGTGATCAACGAGAAGGGAGTCTGCGGTGTCTGCGGGAAGCCTTACAGAGATGATCCGTCCCAGGGGGAGACGCTTTCGTAGGAGGAGGAGTGTGAGGGTCGAGCCGCTCCGGCTGGGAGGGCCCCGGGTTGCCGGGGGAGACGTAAAATTGACATGGTGATAGGGAGTGATTAATTTTAGAAAAAAGCCCGACGGGGAGAGTCGGGGTTGTCAGCGACCAGGCAGATTGGGAAGGGGGTTTGAATGATTTTTCTACCCAAGGAAGAGGCGGGAAAAGGTCAGAGAGGGAAGGATGACAGAATATCCATCCCGAACGAGATCCCTATCCTGCCCTTGCGTGGCACCGTACTTTACCCTGAACTGATTCTGCCCATAATGGTGGGAAGAAAGCGGTCCGTCAAACTGATCGACGATGCGATGGAGAGGGACCGGATCATCGGGGTGGTCACGCAGAAGCGATCCGAAACAGAGGATCCCAGGGAAGATGAACTGTACAGGATCGGCGTGGGAGCCTTGATTCTCAGGATGATCCGGGAGATGGACGGGAGCCAGCGTGTGATCGTCCAGGGTCTGTCTCGGATTCGAATCGAGCACTATTCCCAGAGAGATCCCTACTACGTGGCCAGGGTCGAAGTCATCGAGGAATCCCCTGCTCAGGGAGTCGAGGTGGACGCCCTGATGATGAATCTTCAGAATCTCTTTCAAAAGGCCGTCGAACTGGCTCCATATCTGACCAATGAAATGGGTCAGATGGTTTCCAACATCAAGTCTCCGGGGATTCTTGCCGACTTGATTGCATCGAACCTGAATATCCCGACCGCGGAAAAGCAGAATATTCTCAATACACTGGACGTGACCGAACGTCTGAACAAGGTTCATATCCTGCTCAACAAAGAGGTCCAGGTGCTGGAGTTGGGTAACAAGATCCAGTCACAGGTGAAGGAGGATATAGACAAGACCCAGCGTGAATACTATCTCCGGGAGCAGCTCAAGGCCATCAAGAAAGAGCTCGGGGAGATGGACGAGCACACGGCGGAGATCAAGGAGTTGCAGGAGCGCATTGCAAAGGCCAAGATGCCCGAAGAGGCGCTGAAAGCGGCCCAGAAAGAACTCGACCGCCTGGCCAAGATCCCCCCTGCTTCCGCCGAGTATACCGTGGCACGTACTTACCTGGACTGGCTGATAGACCTGCCTTGGTCCCTCAGCACCCGCGACAACCTCGATATCAAGAATGCGGAGCGGATTCTCGATGAAGATCACTACGACTTGCAGAAGGTGAAGAAGAGGATTCTCGAGTACCTGGCTGTGAGGAAGTTGAAGAGCGACATGAAGGGGCCCATTCTCTGTTTTGCCGGTCCTCCCGGGGTGGGCAAAACGTCGCTGGGCAAGTCGATCGCCCGGGCCATGGATCGGAGGTTCGTCCGGATCTCACTCGGGGGCGTGAGGGACGAAGCCGAGATCAGAGGGCACCGGAGGACTTACGTGGGAGCCTTACCCGGGAGGATCATCCAGGGGATCAAGAAGGCCGGCTCCAATAACCCTGTCTTCATGATCGACGAGGTGGACAAGATCGGCATGGACTTCAGGGGCGATCCCTCGTCGGCTCTTCTCGAGGTTCTGGACCCTGAACAGAACAACTCCTTTTCGGATCACTATATCGACATAGCCTTTGATCTGTCCAAGGTGATGTTCATCACCACGGCGAACGTCCTTGAGACGATTCCCCCTGCCCTGAGAGACAGGATGGAGGTTCTCGAACTTCCCGGTTACAGCGAGGAAGAAAAGATGATGATCGCCAAGAACTTCCTGATTCCGCGGCAGTTGAAGGAGCACGGCCTTTCCGAAGACTACCTGGAGTTTGAGGACAGCGCGATCAGCGGCATCATCAACTCCTATACCAGGGAGGCGGGGGTTCGCAACCTGGAACGGGAAATCGCCTCTGTTTGCCGCGGAGTGGCCAAGGAAGTGGCGGAGGGGCGGAGCGAAAAGGTCGTCGTGGGAGAGTCGATGCTCCACAGGTTCCTCGGCCCTGTCAAGTTTTTCCCCGAGGTGGCTGAAAGGACGGCGGAGCCCGGGGTTGCTACCGGAGTCGCATGGACTCCCACTGGGGGGGACATTATCTTCATAGAGGCAACCCAGATGAGAGGAGAGAAGGGGCTCACCTTGACCGGCCAACTGGGAGACGTCATGAAGGAGTCGGCTCAGGCGGCACTGAGCTATGTCCGAGCCAAGGCCAAGGAGTTGGGGATCAAAGAGGACTTCTTCGGGAAGACCGATATCCACATCCACGTACCTGCGGGGGCTATTCCAAAGGACGGTCCCTCGGCAGGCGTTACCATATTCATTGCGCTCACTTCGTTGCTCACGGGCCGGCCGGTTCGGAGCGACGTGGCCATGACAGGGGAGATAACCCTTAGAGGGCTGATCCTCCCTGTTGGAGGAATCAAAGAGAAGATTCTGGCCGCGAGGAGGGCTGGAATAAAGGTGATCATTCTCCCACAGAAAAACGAAAAGGACCTGGAAGAGATCCCCGAGACTATCAAGCAGGAGATGGAGTTCAAGTTCGTCAGCAGGATGGACGAGGTGATCCCTCTGGTTCTGAAGGATCAATGAACGAAGAGATCGACCGGTTGGAGGGAAGGTCTGGAGGAGAACGACTTCAGACCTTCCCTTCGTCTATCCGGCAGCGGCTTGTGAGGGTGCTTTCCTGTCGGAGCGACAAGTTTGTACAAAATTGTAAAAGCCTGTTCAGAATTGGACGGTATTGCCCAGAAAACTGTCCTTTTCCGCTATCGCTTCTGCCCGGGCGCAATCGGGTATAACCCTGCAAAGAGACAGACCACTCCTTACTACTGTGTTTTTGAGGATCCAGGACACGGGATAGTAGCGGTCCTCAGAAGTATGCCCAGGTCGTGTAGGTGCCTGTCAGCGCATAGGCACGGTTGGTTTCGGTGCACTTGGGGCAGATTCTGTTGAATTTCCCTTTGGCCATGAAAGGGGCCCCACATTTGAGGCATTCCCGCCTGATTCTGGGTTGTTTCCGTGTCAGAGTCCGACGACTGTGGTATCTGCGACTTGCCAATGGTCCCCTCCACGCTTTTTTGTAGACTCTGTATGCAATATTTATACCATATTCCGTGTCAGAGTCCGACGACTGTGGTATCTGCGACTTGCCAATGGTCCCCTCCACGCTTTTTTGTAGACTCTGTATGCAATATTTATACCATAGTGTCTTTCTTTGCGCGTGGCGATCCAGAGTTGGGCTGGCATGAACCCCTGGCCCCTGGAAGTTCGGGGGAGATGGTTTACCGGTATGGTGGAGGCCGATTCTTGAAGGATTCACGCCTTGTTCGGCCTCGTAAATACTGATATATTTGGATTTGGAGGTGGACGAGCTTTGGAAGGGACCGCGGTGGAGTATCCGAGAATCAGGCCAGATGTGAACGCCTTTCCCCTCTCCGTAGAGGGCCAAGCCATGATCTGCTTCCAGGACAGCCAGAGGCTGAGCGAAGGCACACTCATTCCGCAGGCGGTATTCGCTCGAATCGTCGCTTTTTTTGACGGCCGGCACTCTATCAGGGATATCCAATACGAGGCCATGAAGCGTTACGGGGAACTTCTCTATACCGAACAGATTGAGGCGGTGGCCGAACAGCTCGACAGGGCTCTCCTTTTGGAAAGCCCCAGGTTCCGGCAGGCCCTGGACGGCCTCATGGAGGACTTCCACAAGGGGCCGGTACGGCCATCCTTCTTTTCAGGAAAGAGCTATGCCAGCGACCCTTCCGGGCTGAAAGTCGAGATGGAGGGGTACTTCACCAAGCAAGGCGGCCCAGGTGGCTTCAGCCGGAGCAGGAGAGCCTCTGGTTTGAGAGGGATCCTGGCGCCACACATCGATTTTCAGAGGGGAGGGCACTGCTATGCCTGGGCCTACAGGGCCGTAGCCGAAGCGGAAGAGGCCGACCTTTACATCATTCTTGGAATTGCCCATGCGCCTTCAAAGGGCCGCTTCAGCGTGACGTTGAAGGACTTCGAAACCCCTCTCGGAGTCGCAAGAACGGACAGGGACTTTGTGAATGCTCTGAGCAGGCGGTGCTCCCAAGACATCTTTCTCGATGAGTTCCTCCACCGGTCCGAACATTCGGTCGAATTCCAGGTGGTTTTTCTCCAGTACGTGCTCGGGCCGGAGATGAAAGCCGCAATCGTGCCGATTCTGTGTGGTTCCTTTGACGACTATCTCCAACAGGGGAAGGTTCCGGAAGAAGATCCCCAGGTGGCGGAGTTTCTGGGTGCTCTGAGATCCGTGGCGATTGAATCCCAAAAGCGGATCTGCTTTATCTCCGGGGTTGATCTTTCCCATATGGGACCTCAGTTCGGAGACGCAGGGGCAATGGACGGTCTGAGCCGTTCGAGGATTCAACAAGAGGATCTGGAGACCCTGGAAAAAGTCGCGTGTGTCGACGCGGATGGATTCCTGAGGCTCCTCCAGAGAGATATGAACCGGAGAAGAATCTGCGGTTTTCCGGCCATTTACGTCCAGCTCAGAACCATGGAGGCCCTCAGGGGCGAGGTTCTGAAGTACGACCAGGGGGCTACGCCAGACGGCCGGTCCATGGTGAGTTTCGCTGCCCTGGCCTTTTACGGGTAAGAGTGAGAGCCGGAAGGTCTTCCCGGTGGCCGGCTTGTGAGGGGGAGGCAGTCGATGGAGACGGTTGAAATACGCAGCATTTCGCGAGTTGAGTTTATAGACATTACCGACCGGGTGCAGGGGGTGATCGAGAGGCTGGATGTCTCAGACGGAGTCTGTTATGTTTACGTGCCACACACGACGGCAGGTCTTACCGTGAACGAGAATGCAGACCCCAGCGTACAGGAAGACGTCATTACCGCTCTTGAAAGGATCATTCCCCGGGACCAAGCCTATCGCCATGGAGAGGGCAATTCTCCGGCTCACATCAAGGCGAGCATCATGGGGTCGTCGGTGGTGGTTTTTGTGAGATCGAATCGACTGGTTCTCGGAACCTGGCAGGGGATCTATTTTTGTGAGTTCGACGGGCCAAGGAACCGCAGGGTATACGTAACAGCCGTAGAAGGCAGGCCCTGAGTGAGGGGCCTCTGTCAGGGATACTTTCCGGCGGCCGGTAGGGTGTGTGGTCTATACCAGCCGGGACTCATCGTAAGTGTTGTCCCCGGGGATTGAGGACTGTGGAAGAGAGAGCGCTGCTCAGAGCGGCAAAGGAGATTCTGGAAGACGAGCCGCGGCTGATCGCCCTTCCGGATAGGGGAAAGGCGGTTTTTGTCGGGGATACCCACGGCGACCTGGATGCGAGCCGGAAGGTCACGGAAGGGTATCTCAACGAGGAGAACACGGTCGTCTTTTTGGGAGATTATGTCGACCGGGGCGACCATTCACTTGAGAACATCCTGCACCTGCTCGGCCTGAAAGTCCGATTCCCGCGTAACCTGATCCTTCTCATGGGCAACCATGAGGGATTCCTCGTCAAAGAATTCTATCCTGCCGATTTCTGGCTTCAACTATCCCTGGAGAGGCGGCAGGCCTTTCATGAGACCCTTGTTTGCCTTCCCTTTGCGGTCTTTTCGTCTAATGGGATACTGGGGCTCCACGGTGCACTGCCGGATGTGGAAACACTTGAAGACATCAACAATGTGAGCCCTGGGGATGTGTCCTGGAACCAGATCGTGTGGGGAGATTTCCAGGATGTAGAGGGAGAGCGCCTCGGAGAGTATGTGGGACGCCCGCAGTTTGGGAGAGACTATTTCAACCGCCTCATGTCACGTCTAGGCCGGTCCGTCCTCATACGGGCACATCAGCCCAATGTGGGGGCTGACATGTTCGGGAAGAGATGTCTCACCCTCTTTACCTCCTTCGCCTATCTCCCCTTCAGGTCGATCGCCTCTGTCGACCTATCGAAGCCGAGAATCTCCTCCATCGAGGAGGTGGAGGTGGAGTTCATCTAGTCCGGGTTCGGCATGCTGAATCTCAAGTTTCGCCTCCAGTGCAAGCACTGCGGGAAAAAGTCCATCGTATCACTCCAGGCCGGGGATATGGTTAGAGACATTACCGTGGACTGTCCCCACTGCGGCCGTCCCTGTGAGATCACCCGCAAGGATTTTCTTGAGATTCTGGGGAATCTGAACCGGTTCAGGAAGCACATCAAGATTTGAATAGCCTGTGGAGATGATCCGCCGAGGTCTGAAAGAAGAATAAGTCCCTGGACAAGGGCGCCTCAGATGGATCCACGCGGGTAGTTTCTTACGTAGCTGCTGAAGAAGTGATTGAGCACCTTCCTCTTGATCTCCGAGATATTCTCAAAACTCAGTCCAACGACGAAACGGTCATCCGCCAGCCTGCTGGTGTGGACGACCTTTGCCACGACATCGATCTCTTCCTCATCCACCGAAATGTTCACCTCAAGACTCTCTCCGACCAGGAGGGGTACCGCGGTGTGTATGCGCGCCCCCCCAAGGCTGAGTTCCAGGGTTTCGGCCTCGATGGGTTCGCTGTAGAAGCCGTAGGTGTATGTAATCTCAGGAACCGAATCATACCTGGGATATTTTCTACGGTCTTCCTCAAGGAACTCTCGACGTTCCATGGAGGCTACCATTCCTCTCTTCTCTTTGCTCCCTGTTTAGCCTTTCCCGAAGCAAAAGTCAAGGCCAGGCTGCCTGTGCCGAGAGGCCTCGGTCGGGGAGAAAGGTCAGCGCCTTTGCAGCATTTTCGTTATTTCCTTGACGACATCAGGGGACTTCGGCTCGGGTTTGTATGTGGTCATGATCTCCCTGGCCTCCTTGTTGAGTTTGTCGTAAAGATCCAGCTTCCCAGAGGATTCCCACAGGTCGTACTGCATTCGATCGAGGCGGCGAGGTTGAAACTGGGCCTCCCTCCAGTTGTCAAGAGTATGGTCATCGTCTATAAATCCGCCTCTGGCCTTGGCCCTTTCGATGGCTTCCATGGCCAGAGTCCGGGGATTTACCGGAATGCCTTCCATAAGGCGACGGCACATGTCTATGATCTCGTCCACCAGGATGATCATTTCCATGGAAGAGGTTGTCCCGAATTCGATATACCCCACATCGTGAACCAGGTTGTTCCGGCTGAGCATGGCGTTGTAGACGGAGAACACGGCCTCGGCACCTGCCTGGGCATCCACTAGTTTGGCATCTGTCGCACCGGCGAACCCCCAGGATGGAAGCCGATAGTACCTGGCCATATCCGCCTGGCCCGCTGCGGTAAGACTCCACTCAGGGGCTCCATAGCTGATAATCGCCGTCCTCATGTCCATGATGGAGACGTTGAACCCGTAAAGAAAAGGAGCTCCAGGCCTTTTGAGCTGGTGAATGACAAGTCCTCCCAGACACTCGGCATTTGCCAGGGCCATGGCCCCGGCGAGTGTTATGGGAGCTCCTCCTCCGGCATTGGCCCCGGAGGGGAAGGCGACTGGGATGAGATTCTCTGCACATCGAACCAGCTTTTGCACTGATGACTGCGGAAAGATGAGAGGCGAGATAGGTTCGGCGTAATGCAACAGGAAGGGTCTTTCCCGCAGTCGGTCCTTGCCTCCTGCGATGAGGCTTGCCATTTCGATGATGTCGTCGATATCCCTTGTCGTATCAGCGGTGAAGACGATCGGCTTGTTTGAGTTGAAGACCATCTCCGCAAACTCATAGAGATAGACGTCCGCCGTAGGAACGTCTCGGGGGTTCCCCATGGACATGATGAAGTCGATATTGGGAAGGGCGTCACAGAGTCTTGCCAGACGCCCGACATCCTCACGCCCGACTCTTCTTCTCTGTCCGGTCTCCACATCGATCGTAAAGAGAGTATCTGATCCGGTTCCGAAGTATGTCTTCCCTTCCTCCAGGAACATGACCCGCTCGCCCCTCTGGTTTGACAGAACCATCGTTTCCGGAGCGGTGCTCAACGCCCTCTTCACAAGGTGCTGGGGGATCTTGACCCATCCATCCTCACGAAGGGAGGCACCGGCCTGTCTGAGGAATGCCCGGGTCTCCTCATCGAGCACCCTGACTCCATGACGGGCCAGTATCTCTAGGCTCGCATGGTGGATAGCCGTGATCTGCTCATCTGACAAGATACGAATTGTCGGCCGGACCGTCTCCACGTCTATCTGTTTCATCTGAAGCCTCCAGGAGTCGAAATCTTAGGAATCGTGATCCGAAGGGAGGCGCTGACCACGGGACGAGAGGGTTATCCAACCGCAGGGAGCGGTTCCTCCCCCCTTCACACTCCGGTTTGCCCGCTGGCGGCTCCGGGCAGTCACCGCCAGCATGAGCGACTATAGGCCGTTTTGGTTTTCCTGTCAAGGAGACTCCGCTCCTGCT
>JAFDHF010000059.1 GCA_019308905.1 Deltaproteobacteria bacterium | reverse complement strand
TCTCCCTTTGCAATCGCTCTGGTTTGAATCATTTCGAAGGTTCGAGGGGCCATAGAGACCGTCCCCCGGACAACGGCCTCCCTGGAAGTAACTTCCTTGTGGCTTACATCGACCATCCTGGCCCTTCCTTTGTCATCAAAATGGGTGAGTTCGGTCATACCGGCCCCCCTTTCGAGACCTTGAATCTACCTGGGTCATCCTCCAATGGAGGACATATTCCGCTGGCATTTTCTAAAATAGTGGGTATTGATTGTATGTCCCCGAGGTTTGTTTTTCAGTGCCGTGCCGAGCAACTGGGCCAGCTTCCCGTCGTCGCATCCGTCCCGCAGATGGGACCTCAAATCGAATTCCCTGTCTGAGAAGAGACACGGCCGCAACTTCCCATCCGAAGTGAGGCGGAGGCGGTTGCACCACTGGCAGAAATGGCGGCTTATGGGGCTGATGAAACCGATCCTTCCCTTGGCCCCATTCCAGCTATAGGTCAGAGCAGGCCCGTTGTTGTTCTCCGAATGTTCTTCCTTTAGGGGCATGATGGTCTCTATCTTTTCCCTTATCTGGTCGACGGTGAGGACGTCTTCCGGTGTCCACGGCTCGCCCTGTCCGGAAGGCATGTACTCGATAAACCGGACGTGGAGGGGCATCTCCACCGTGAGACGGGCGAAATCGGCTATCTCATCCTCGTTGAATCCCCTTATGGCAACCACATTCAACTTGACCGGATAGAGACCCACCCGAAGGGATTCCTCAATTCCGGCCCAGACCCGGTGGAAGACGTCTCGCCTGGTGATATGGAAGAACTTCTCAGGCCTGAGGGAATCGAGGCTGATGTTTATGCGTTTGAGGCCGGCAGCGACAAGGCGTTCGGCAAATGGTTCCAGGAGAACTCCATTGGTCGTCAGGCTGAGATCTTCGACCCCCTCGACCCGGCCGAGACGTTGGATCAGATCCACCACTCCTCTCCGGACCAGAGGCTCTCCCCCTGTGAGGCGGATCTTCGAAATCCCGGATCGTGCAAAGACCCGAGCCACGCGAAGGATCTCTTCAAATGTGAGAATACCCTCATGGGGGATCAATTCGATTCCCTGTTCCGGCATGCAGTATCTGCACCGCAGATTGCAACGGTCGGTGATGGAGATGCGGAGGTACTCGATCCTCCGGTTGAAACCGTCGACAAGATCGGCCATAGTCTGGAATTTCCCCGGGATAGGTCAGTCCAACTCGACTGGTTCGCCCATCCCCGTAACGTCATATCCCCCGAGTTCCTCGACAGACCTCTTGAAACTCTCGGAGCGGATAACATCGAGCAGGGCCTGGATCTTCTCGTCATTGAAGAAGCAATCCGGAATCACCAGGTCATACCGTTCAGTGGTAAGAGGCACAAACCAGAGACCCTGGGCTCGGGCAGCGGAATAGATGCCGATCCCTACGTCGGCACTCCCCGAGAGAACCGCTACGGCGACAGCCATGTGGTTATACTCCTCCCTCTGGTAACCCCGGATTCCCTTCGGGTCTATGCCCCGTTCCTCCAGGAGGTGGTCGAGGAGCATTCGAGTCCCAGAGCCTCTCTGGCGATTGATAAAGACGATTCCATCGCGGGTCAGGTCTTCTACGCCTCTGATATTCTTCGGGTTTCCAGGGGCAAGGAGGAGGCCTTGCTGTCTGAAGACCAGACGGATCAGGTGCACCTCCTTACCCCTCAGGATCCTCTTGATGTAAGGGACGTTGTACTGTCCTGTCTCCGGGTCGAAAAGATGTACCCCCGCCAGATGGGCATTCCCCTTTGCGATTGCCATGAGTCCGCCCATGCTTCCCACATGCGTGGAGGAGAGGCTGAACCGGGGATATTTCCGGCTGAGTTCCGTTGCCAGCAGATCGAGAGTCAGGTCGTGACTCCCTATCATGATGATCCTGTCGATGATCTGCTCCTCATCACGAAAGAGCTCGACCTCGACCTCCTCCCCCTCCATGAGCCCCTCTGAGAGTCTGGGGATTCGAATTACGCCGTCAGCCTTGGACAGAGAGGTAATGGTACCGGCCCCCCGCGGCAAGGGGGTGGCGATCAGGGGAGAGCCCACCTTCCCCAGGGTTACACGGATGAATTCGTCCACGCCCAACTTCGAAGGAATCCTGGCACCGGTGATCGCCCTGGCCTGCCTCCGTGCCGACCTCCGCGAACAGAGAAGAGCGCCCAACAAAGGCCTGACAAACTGCTCGTAAGCTATAACGGCTGACACGGGATAGCCTGGAATCCCGACAGCAGGCTTTCCCTCCACCAGACCGAGGATCGTGGGCTTGCCGGGCATGATGCCGACCCCGTGAATAAGGATCCTTCCCAACTCGTCCAGCAACCTCGGTGTGAAGTCGTGTGACCCCACAGAGGATCCGGCGACCACCAGGACCACATCAGATTCCTTCGAGGCCTCCACGAGACCCCTTCGGAGAGCCTCGTAGTCGTCTTTCAGTATGGGAGTGCGCCGGAAAGCCGCACCGTCTTCAACAACAAGTCCCTCGAGCACGGTTGAGTTGAATTCGATGATATCCCCCCTACCCGGGAAGGTCCCAGGCTCCACCAGCTCGGAACCTGTTGGAATAACGGTCACCTTCGGCTTCCTGCGCACATCGATCTCCCAGACGCCCCCGGCCAGGAGCGCTCCAAGATCGTAAGGTGTGACCCGGTGGTTCTCCGGCAGAATCATATCCCCCACGACAAGGTCCTCACCCACGGTCCGCACGTTCTGCCAGGGGTGGACCGCCCGTTCAATCTCAACTGCCTCTGTCTTGATCCAGCGAAGGTCCTCGACCTTGATGACTGCATTTGTCCCATTGGGCAGGAGACCGCCCGTATCAACTGGATGAGCTTCTCTGCCGATCCTGAGCCGCAGGGGATGCGACTCTGAGGCCCCGAAGGTCAACTCCGCCAGCACGGCAATTCCGTCCATGGCAGCGGCCTGATAATGAGGGCAGGATATCCTGGCGAAGACAGGTTTGGCAGTGATCCGATGAAGGGAGTTAGCTACGGCCACCCTCTCAATCGCAGAGGCATGGAAATCCCTGATAAAGGGCTCCAGCTCCGAGAGAAAGAGGTTCCGCGCTTCCTCGAGAGGTTTCTTATGGAGATACCTCTGCTGTTTCATTCTACAGACACCCCAAGTCCGGATCAGGCCAATGTCGGCACTGCCATCAGAAGAGTAGAACCTCGACTGGACTGCCGTCTTCGAGACCCTCTGAATCCATGTCGATCCTGATCACGCCGTTTGCATTGACCATCGTAGAAATGGAGCCGGATTTCCCCAAGATCGGATGGGCAAGAACACGGCCCCCTGTCTCCTCGGTACGCACGCGGATGTATTCTTCCCTTCCAGGAGATGAAGCCACATTTCGAGTCAACACGGCCGGAACCCTCTTGCCCAGAGGCCAAGGATCACCCACATAGCCCGAAAGTCTCCAGATAAGGGGCCTCATGAACAGGTCGAAGACTATCATGGCAGAAACCGGATGGCCAGGAAGGCCGGCCACGGGCCGCGACCCGGTTCTGCCGATAACCGTCGGCTTGCCCGGCCTGATTGAGACTCCGTGAACCATGGTCTCTGAATCAGGAAAGGAGCCGATGACACGGGTGGTGAAATCCAGAGTCCCCACGGAACTGCCTCCGGATATGACCAGCATGTCTGATCCCTGGAGCCCTTTCTCACAGAGCGACATGAGATCTTCAAAAGAGTCACGGGCAACACCAACAAAAAGAGGCACCCCTCCTGCTCTTTCTATCTGACCGCTCAGGGAGTAACGATTGATGTCGCGAATCTTCCCCGGGCCGGGTTCTTCGGTTATGTCGACGATTTCGTCCCCAGAGGAGACGATGGCGACCCTCGGCCTCCTGTAAACCCTGATCCTCGATCTGCCGAGAGCAGCCGTGGCCGCCATATCCTGGGGGCGTATCCTCTGCCCCTTGGAAAGGATTCTTTCTCCCTTCTTGATGTCTTCTCCTTGTTCGATTATGTTCTCCCGTGGGGAGATGGCTTTTTTTGCCTGAAGAACGCCGTCGGCTATCGACTCGGCATGCTCTATCATCAATACCGCGTCTGCTCCCCGGGGGATCATTCCGCCAGTTGGAACCTGGACAGCCTCACCGTGGGAGACGACAAGATCAGTGGCATTGCCCATCAAGACCTCCCCGATCACCCTCAGCAGGGCGGGGTTGCTCTCAGAGGCTCCGAACGTGTCTTCAGCCTTGAGAGCGTAACCGTCGACAGTGGATCGGTCAAAGGGCGGGAGGTCCGTGGGAGAGAATACGTCCTCGGCTAGAATCCTTTGGAGGCAGTCACCGAGGTCTAATTCCTCAATTCCGACCGGCCCGAATCTCTCCAATAGGGAGTATACTTGGTCCGGTGTTTTCACATGAAAAAAGGCTTCGAACGGCAAGGGACTCCCCTCAAAGAAAAAAGACCAGCACCCGTGTTGGTACTGGTCTTTCCAGGTAGACCGGAGCTGCTCTCCTTTCCAAACACGGGAGGTATGGCCGTTTCCGGCCATGCCCTTTCGGCCGTCTCCCATGTTCGTCCTAAAACCCGAATTTAGGGAGAAGGCTCGGAGAAGAGACATAATATATCTACCCCATCCCAGGGGTAAAAGTCAATCTGCCGGATCTCCGGAGCCTGCTATATTGGAGAACACCCTTGTCCCCTCCCTCCTGAGCTCACGCGGTGACCCTATCAAGGTTCGCGGGTGGACAGTTCCTGCCCTTTCCCCGGGAACACGAATCACGAACACGAATCACGACTCACGAACACGACCTTTCCCCTCTCCGCTCACCTCCGGCGGGATGTCCCACCGCTTCCGCAAAGTCGTTCTGGAACGGAAGGTTTCCCGGAGATCGGGAATCCTTTGCCAAATTTCTGCGGTTTCTCCACTTTCGGAGAATGGCCTTGTCACAGGGGACCATACATCAGGGGCTGACCCCCCGAAGACCGGAGAATCTCTGGCCTCTGATGATGTGAAATGCGAGGGCGTGCCGGTCAGGACGCGGGTGTCACGGTTTCGATCCTTTCCGTGAACCTGATGCCCAGCTCTTCAAGTTCGGCCAGGATCGGCTCATAAAGCTCCGGGATGATCGGCCTGTGGACGCCGGCAAGTCTCACCTGATCCTGGAGAATCATCCGCACGGCGATGGCCGCCGGCAGCCCCACGGTTCTTGACATGGATGTATCGCCGTGGGGGATGCCATAGTCGATCAAGGATGAGGTGATCACCGCCCGATGATCCGGGTACTCCGCAGTGAACTCGTGCTGCATGATGAGCATATCGCGCTCACCCTCGGCGTACCGCATCTTGTCCTGCATCCGTGCCACGATCACATCCAGAGCCGAGCCCCGGGTTAGGGGAAGTGGTTCATCGGAAAAGAGGCCGAGCCATTCAAAGCTCTTGAAGGCGTGAGAATCCTCCTTCATGTCGAGCCTGCGGATAGCTTCCTTCCTGACATCTTCGGCCGGGACACCCAGCAACTTTGCGGTCAGTTCCTTGAAGGTGAGGTTGGACAGATCGATCGGTTCTTCGCTCAACCAGCCCGCCTTCACGATCCTGCTGAGGCTCTCGCACCAGCCCACATAGCGCAATGTGCCCCGGAAGATGGTTTCGGCCTTGGGTATGCCGTAGATCTCCGCATAAGGAAGGCTGTTGCGGTTGGGGTAGCCTTCGAGTTCCCCGAATCCCTCTATCTGTACCATCCAGTGATGGTCGAAGAGTTCTTCTCCAGGAACGTACATCTCCTTGCCGTTCTCCCGCCAGCGGGCAGGGTTCTTGCCCGCCAGGATGACACCTCGCGGGCTCCAAGAGAATTTGTAGCCCAGAGGATTGGTATTGGCCTCAGGTGCAGGGAGGCCACCACAATAGGACCTGAAACCCACGACGACCCCGCCGTCTTTTCGGACCCGATCGATGACCTTCATGGCCGACATGTGGTCTGTGCCTGGATCCACACCGACTTCGTTCAGGATCAAGACACCAGCTTTCCTGGCCTCACCGTCGAGTTGCTGCATGGCATCACTCACGTAGGAGGTGGTCACCATGGTCTTCTTCAGTTCGATACAGTGGCGGGCAACGGTGGGGTGATAGACATAGGGCAGCAGGCTGACAGCCAAATCAGACCCGGCAATCAACTCACGGAGTCTGGTCTGGTCCTCGGCATCTAGTTCCACGGCTGTGCCATTGGCCCGGCCCTCGACAAGGGCCTTTGCCTTGCTTACCGTCCGGCTGGCAACGGTAACATGGAAATCGGGTATGTTGAGCAAGTACCGCACATGTGGGCGGGTCACAAGGCCCGCGCCTAAAACCAGGACTCTCTTCATCTCTTTCCTCCTTGTGTCTTGTTACCGCCTCCCCTGCCGAGGAACCCCTCGAGGTACCGGTACGGCGGAGTAAGTTTTCCCTGGTGGAGAATGAGGGCCCGTTTGATTTCCGGTGGCAGGTCGAGCCGGTCAAAAGGAACCGAGAAGTCCGCCTGAGCAATGGCCGGAATATAGGTTTTCAAGACTCTGCTGAACTCAACGGAAGATTCCCTAGGTAACTCACTCGGCAGGATGTCCACCGCCATGACGACCGGTCCCGGACCCTGATAGCCCGGTCTTGTTTGGTCGGTCTCCGGGTCGTATACAAACACTGGATTGCCTGGATCTGTAGCCCTGACGGTCACCTCAACAGCGCCTTCGATGTCACAACTGATGTCACCTATGACCCTGAGCTTCGGGGAGCGCTTGTCCCTGTATGCCCTCCGCACATACTCTTTGGTGACGAGGCGGGGGTACATCTTATCCCAGTAGATGGCATTGACCAGGATAGAGAGGTGGGGGAGGTAGGCCTCGAATCTTGAACGGTATTTCTCAGGGTGTCGGTAATAGTCCTGAAGCTCGAATCGGCCGTCCGGCGCGACCGGTTCCACCATGTCTTCTTCTTTGAAAACCGTCTTGTAGAGCACATGGCGAGAGGCCTCGATCCCCACCCCGAGGCCGGCGACCTCTTCTGGAGCGATCTCCACAACGGGCAGACAAGCCAAGAGCTCCTGGACGCCTGAGGAGACGTTGCCATAGCCGGCGATGCCGACAACCAGAGGGGTGATCACGGCAGGCAGTCCATCGGTCTCGATCTCCCGCCTCACCTGTGCAAGGGCGGCCATCGCTTGATTCAGGTCTCTGTAACGGTGGGCCTGCCGGAGTTGCATGAACGGGTTTGGGATTCCTTCCCAGCGGAGACGCTGTCCATAAGCCCAGAAGGTATCGATCATCCCTGCGAGCCCCGCATGACGGCCGAAAAAGATGAGGCGCCGGCCCTGGTCATCGGTGACCTTCTCGTAGTCTATCAGGTTACAGCCGAGTTCCATCATACGTTGCAGCATGGCCATGTTGTGCGGCTGCCCCTTGATCACGTGAGCAAAGAAAACGTAAGTCTTGCCGGATTCAAAGATCCCAAGGGGGATCTCTTTCACGGCCACGATGGTGGAGGCCTCGGAGAGGTCTTCTTGGACCTCGACTCCAGCCCGAACGTAGTCCCGGTCTGTAAAGACGCGATTGGATGAAGTCTGAACGATGACTCTCACGCCGTAGCGAGCCTGCAAGTCCCGGGCATCCTCAGGTGTCAGGGGAACCCGTCGTTCCCAGATGCTCTTGTCTTCTCGTCGAACACCGATCGTAGGCTTCACGGTTCGGTCTCCATGGATTCATTCCAAGAGGATTCCTTTTGATCGGACAGATAGGAACTCCTCTTGGTTCAGCTTCCGTTTCCGGAAATTGCTCGGGACTGGGAGCCCTCATCCCCCTGGAGAGGTTCCTGAGGCTCTCCCATTCTAGCAATCTGGATCGAAAAATCAACCAAAATCTTGCCGGAGTCTTCCGAGCTCTCGATCGAGGGGTATTGTGATTTGTTGATCTTACAATGCGGGTGTCACCGGAAACACCCGTGGTTAGAAGCTGCGGCTCCTCTGTTTGATTTTGCCGATGAGATCCTGGTATATTCGGGGGGCGGAGCGGATATCAAGACCTCCGGGGAATCAAAGCGGAAGGAAGCGCACCGGCGGCTAGGGAGCTGGAATAGGGGGGGTAGAAGATGGGAAAAGACGGGGAGTTCATGTCCAGGTCTGAGGCCCTCTTGCAGGTGGAACGGGCACTTCGCAGGCTGGCTCTGCTCTATCACTTCTTCGCCAAGACCCTGGCAGAGGAGTTGGGGGAGAAGCGGGGAGCTGTGCTGACTCGGAAGGCTATAGATGCATACGGAACCCACATCGGGCACAGGGCCCGGCGCAGGGCGGAGGAACTGGGACTTCCCCTCACACCGGAGAATTTCGAGAGCGACCTCCCAGACCTTGCCTGGCAGACAGAGAGCGTGGTGATTGATGGCGAACAGAGGGTCCGGGTGCATCATTGCCCCCTTGCGGCCGAGTGGATCGAGCTGGGAGAAGCGAAGACGGGTAGGCTTTACTGCTTCGTGGATCAGGCCAAGATGCGAGGGTTCAACCCGGATTTCGACTATCTTCACTTGAGGAATATCCTCGAGGGTGACCCTTACTGTGAACTCGTAGTCCGCCCCTCGAGAAAAACGGATTCCGGCGAGAAACGGGGCGAGGAATAGTAAGTAGGGTATTCCTGATGAATCGAATCTTGATCCTCGACAACTCGATCGACCATGGAGTCTACCAGCCCCTTGAACACTGGAAGCCCCTATTGCTGTTTCCCTTCGACTCTTTTCGCGTCTCCGCAGGCGAGATGCCCGGATCTCTCGATCCGTACTCCCACGTGATTGTTACAGGTTCGGAAGCCTCGGTCCTTGGAGATTTGGACTGGATCCTCGCAGAGGAGGAACTGCTTCGCCTGGCGGTGGGAATGGGTAAAGTGATTCTCGGAAGCTGTTTCGGCCATCAGATGATTGCACGCTCTCTTTTCGGCAAGGAAACCGTGAGAAGGATGAAAGAGCCTGAGATAGGATGGTCGAGAATCAGGATCATAAGGGGCGATTCCCTGGTCGGTAGAGCGGGCCAGTACGTGCATACTTTCCTTCTCCACTTCGACGAGGTCTGTGGGCTGCCGAAACAGGAGGCGACAGTCCTGGCGCGTTCTGCCCGGTGTAGGGTGCAGGCCTTCAAGCTGAGACAGCGGCCTGTCTGGGGCATCCAGGCGCACCCTGAGATCGGCATAGTGGAGGGGCTCAGGCTTCTCGGCAGCCTGCTGGAAAATGATGAGCACCGCCGCCGGTACCTGGCCCGGGCAGAGCGGTCCTGCCCTCGGGATTCCGGCTGGATCGTCCCGCTGATGAGGGCCTTCCAACAGTCCCAGTCGTCGGCCAAGGTGTCCGAGTCTGATCCTCCTGTCGAGGGTTGATTCATTCACAACGGCAGATGGCCCGGGATACGGGAGAAACCCCTGGAGGTTAAGGCATGACGAACCTGAACCCTTCAGGCCTAATCGTCAAGACCGAAGAGCTCACACTCCGCAGAACACTTTCCGTGGTGCTCCCCAGAAGGGCATGGGGCAACCCGGTGCGGCCGTGGGTACCCATAACGATGAGATCGGTGGGATTCGACCTGATGAATCGGCGGATCGCCTCTGTGACCAGACCCCTCCGGATCTTGAACTGCCAGGAGAGACCCCGAAAATCAACCGAGCCTAGAAAGGTCTTCAGATCGGACCTGGCCGCACTGAGTTCTTTCTTGGGCATCACGGGCGGCACATAGGCTTCGGCAAATCCGGCATAAGGGATTGTGATGGGTTCGATCACGTGGAGAACGGTGATCCTCGATCCCAAGGATCGAGCGAAGTCGACGGCCGCATCAAGGCTCTGCTTGGAGGGCTCGGAAAAGTCGACCGGCACCAGGATGCTCGAGAACCTGGGAAGTTTCCTCCCCTTGACCACCAGCACAGGGCAGGGTGCTTTGCGGACGATCTTCTCTGCCGTGCTTCCAAGAATCACATCGGCCACGCCTTGCTTCCGCCTGGCACCGATGCAGACAAGATCAGCGTCCTCCTCACGGGCCGTCTTGATGATGGCAGCAAATGGATGGCCATAGGTAACGACGGTCTTGGTTCTTTTTGCCGTTTCGCTGTCAAGGGATTCCGCGGCTCGCTTCATTGACAGTTCTGCTGCTGCGCGCACGGATTCAAAAAACTCTTCCGTGATCCGCTGGGGCGTAATACCTTCAATTACGTGAAGGAGGCACACCTGGCTGCCGAAGGTACGCGAGAGAAAAGCCGCGGTTTGGAGAACCGGCTTCGGGGAGACGTCCAGATCGAGACCGACAAGAATCTTCTTCAGTTTCATAGGCTTTTGTTTTCCTCCGTCATTTTGGCTTTTTCCATGTCTTCCAAGACATCTTTGATTCTAGCCTTTTTCCAGGAAAATGGGAATATCCGTCGCTAGGGTTCCCCTGTTCTTCCGCCGGCCGGGGGCGGAAGGAGGACCCGTGTCAGATCTCTGGTTTCCTCTCGAATCCGGACCCTCTGGGGTTTCCAGATCACGGCCGGCTTGACTTATTCCCGACCTTGGGCTTACTTGTTTTGTCTTGAAGAGACCGGCCTTTTGGACGGAGGGAGCTGGAGCAGGTCTTGTGCTTGGAGAGGGTCTGGTCATCCCTTGTTATGAACCGACATGGAGTGCCATGGTGGACCTACTGAGTCGGCTGAGCTTTCAGGACAGAGAGATCATACTCATCGGGACTGCCCACATGTCAAAAGAGAGCGTGGATTTGGTTGGGCGGGTCATCGAAGAAGAGAGGCCAGAGACGGTCTGTGTCGAACTGTGTCGATCGAGGTATGAGTCGATCACGGAGAAGCGCAGATGGGAGGAGACGGACCTTCTCAAGGTGATAAAGGAGAAAAAGGCCTTCCTCCTCCTCTCGAATCTGATGCTTGCGAGTTTCCAGAGGAAGATGGGCCGTAAGCTGGGCATCAAGCCCGGTGGAGAAATCATCCGGGCCATCGAAGCGGCACGGCAGGTGGGTGCCCGGATTCACCTGGCAGACCGAGACATACGAATTACCCTCTCCCGAACCTGGCGTGTTATGGGGCTCTGGGCAAAGGCGAAGCTCCTTGCTCAGCTCCTCACATCGATAGGACAGATGGATGGTTTTGACCAAGAGGAGATCGAGAAGCTCAAGAGGAGGGATGTTCTTGAGACGTTGCTGGCTGAAATAGGGGAAACCTTCCCGGCGATCAAGGGGACACTCATCGATGAGAGGGACCAGTATCTGGCCTATCGAATAAGGACGGCACCGGGCAAAAGGATCGTTGCGGTTGTCGGAGCCGGACACGTTCCGGGCGTTCAGAAGTATTGGGAGAGGCCTGTGGACATAGAGGCTCTCAATCAGATACCTCACCGAGGTGTGCTGTGGGTTTTTTTGAAGTGGGGTATTCCTGCCCTTGTAGTGGGGTTGATCCTGGCCGGTTTTCTTACGGCCGGGAAAGCGGGGAGTAGGGATCTTATCAAATGGTGGATCGCAGCGAACGGCCTTTTGGCCGGCCTTGGAGCCGCGGCCGCCATGGGCCATCCACTGACGATCCTGTCCGCCTTTGTCGCGGCTCCACTGACCTCTCTCAACCCGATGATCGCTGCCGGCTGGGTTTCGGGCCTTGTGGAGACTCTTCTGAGCAAGCCTAAGGTAAGGGACTTCGAGGGGCTTCCAGAAGACATCTCATCGGTGAAAGGGTTCTGGAAGAACAGGATCACCAGGATCCTCCTGGTCGTGGTGTTCACGAATATTGGAAGCTCTCTGGGCACCTTTGTGGCCATACCGCTGATGTTGAGGGTACTGGCATAGTGAAAAGAGGCCCTCGGCCTTACGTTGTGGAAGGGCCGAAGGGTCATGAGAAGCTCGGCCATCCCCGGTGATCCATGTCGCATCCGGCGGGAAGGTGGCTGAAAGGAGCACTGACACAGATCGATGGGACTCTTGGAGATTGAAAGAAAGAGTAGGGTCCTGACAAAGGCTCGATTCGGCTGTCTGCGGGATGTCTACACGCTCAATGTGACCAAGGGCTGCGAATTCATGTGCTCTTACTGCTATGCCAGAGGTTATCCAGATGCCCCTCTTTCAGGCATGATCTACCTCTATCGAAACCTCCCGGAAAGACTCGCCCAGGAGATAGATAACCCAGGGAGGCGGTCTCCCGTTGGTTGGGTCGTACTCAACACAGCATCGGACTCGTTTCAAACCCATCCGGAGATCTTGGCCGTAACCTACCGGACCATGAAGGTGCTTCTGGAGCGAGGAATCGGATTCTCTTTCTTGACCAAGGGATGGATTCCGAAACGGTTCATCGATCTCTTCGCGGAGCATCCCCGCCTGGTCTGCGCCGGGATAGGCCTGGTCTCCACGTCCCCACGGTACAGGGAGATTTTCGAACCAAAGTCGGCCACCGTTGCCCAGCGTCTTGAAAACATCGAGAGGCTGAAAGAGAAGGGAATAGACGTTTTCGTTCGGATCGATCCCATCATCCCCTTCTATACAGACGATGAGGTCTCGATAAGGAGAATCTATGAGGCATTGGCTGCAAGGGAGATCAAGACGGTATCGTTGAGCTACCTCCACCTCAGACCAGCAATTCTGGAACAGTTGCAGCGGGAGTTGCCTCCAACCGAGTTCAGGGTCATCCGCAGTTGCTTCGAGATTCAACCCTGGAGCCTCGTGGGCGGTGTGACTCGAAGCAAGCTGATTCCAGCCCCCTTGAGGAGGAAGGGATATCAGCGTTTCGAGAGACTTTCCAGAGAGTTCGGGATCTCCCCTCTTGTCTGTTCGTGCAAGAATCCGGATCTCCCCGGCCACCGGTGCACTACTGGAATGCCTCTCGGCAAGACAAGACAGCCGGAAAGGGAGAAAGGACGGCAGCTCAGCCTCTTTTTGTGCTGAGGGCACGGATCCGGCCGGATGGGGGACGGAGGCTATCCTCGTACCGCCTGTAGGCATCACCCGTCCAACCGGTGTCGGCTTTGTGGGCACCTCTTGTTGCTTTGCTCCCGGGTCACAGGACGGTCCCACCCGGGTACACGGGTAAGGTCTTCTCGAGATACGTGGACTCCGGAGTAGACCGCGGCTTGACAGGTTTTGACCTTTTGACTATTCTTTGCTTCTTACATGGAGAAGGCCTGTCAGAAAGGAGAGAAGAGTGGAATATGAAACGATAATCATGGAGGTCAGGGACCGCGTGGGCCTGCTTACCCTGAACCGGCCCGGTGCGCTGAATACTTTCAGTACCAGGCTGGCCGTGGAGCTCAACCATGCCCTTGGGGAGTTGGACAGGGACCCCCGGGTTCGCGTAGTCATCATAAAGGGCGCTGGCCGGGCCTTCTGTGCTGGGATCGATGTGAATGAGCTCGCCGGGAAAAGTCCACTCGAGATTCGCGAATGGATAAGGTGCATGGACACCCACAATACGACCATCGCCGGTTTGAGCAAGCCTGTCATCGCGGCCGTCCATGGCGCAGCCGTGGCCAATGGATGTGGCCTCGCTGCTGCCTGTGACCTGACCATAGCCAGTGAGGATGCCCGATTTGGATTGACGGCCATAAACGTGGGACTCTTCTGTTTTGGACCGTCGGCGCCATTGTCGCGCTGTCTGGGCAAGAAGAAGAGTCTGGAACTCCTTCTCACCGGTGAGATCATCGATGCAAGAGAGGCAGAGCGGATTGGGCTGGTGAACCGAGTCGTACCCAACGAGAAACTGGATGAGTCCGCCATGGAACTCGCACGATTGCTGGCAAGCAAGAGCCCGATCGCTCTTCAAATGGGCAGGACTTCCTTCTACAGGATGTCGGACATGAGCTATGATGAAGCCATTGCCTATCTCGGCGAGGTATTCACCACCCTATGCACAACCGAGGACGCCAAGGAGGGTGTGAGTGCCTTCAAAGAGAAACGGGAACCCCAATGGAAAGAACGATAGCGTTTCACGGGGGGTTCCGGCCAACGGCGGAGACCTGATCCGAGCCGAGGGGGGAAAGAGGCCCGGGTTGTCAACTCTTGCTGTTACTCAGGTCTGCTCCACGTCGCAGATAAAACTCTCCTGCATCTCCGGGTAAGCGATGCTGCAGTCCTTTCCCAATAGGCTTTCCGCCCGGGCGACGGCATCTTCTACCGTCGAAAAGGGTTCGAACCCGAGCATGCGAGCCACCTCGAAATCGGTGGCACCAGCCAGAAAGACCTTACTCACGTATCTGAAGCCGTAAGCGCCCTGGCCCCACAGGATCAAAGGATGCACGCCGTGAAAGGCATAGCCGAATCTATACCTGTGGATGAACTCGGGCCGATGGGCATACTCCTCCGCGTGGAGTTCCCACAGTTCAAAGGGATCCCTCCTGTGAACCAGGAGCTTTTCGAACATTTCCACATAGGATGGGTACCTCTCGGCATCGAAGCGGCAAGGGCATGGGTGAACCAGGATTACGATTCCACCCTCCCGAACCAGGGGAACGTTCTGGAAAAGGCCGAAGCTGTATGACATCCCGAGGTTTCTCACAAGTATGGGATTGATGAAGGACATCTTGGAGTAAGGATCCCGGTTGTTGCCCATGCCGTAAACTACAACGTCGGACTGCCCTTTGACCTCGACCACGTGCTGTTGCTGGAGTATCTCAAGGGTCTTGGCGTGGGCCTCGGGCGGGTGTCCTGCGGTCACCTGTACGGCTTCCTGCGGCTGGGCATTGTTCATGGCTCCTTCGATTATGAGAAAACGCCGTCCCTTCTTTGCCAATTCTCTTTCGACCACCTGACCCATCTCGTTGATCAATCTCGGAAAGGCTGAACGTTTGGGATCCATTGTGGATTTACCCGAGGCTTTGGGGAAGGGACGGTGGTGATGACGAATGCTGCGATAGCTGCTCAGACCCACGACAGCCGATTTCCACCCGCCATTGAAATGAGACCAGGGGTTGCTGACATAGATGAACTGGTCGGAGTCCACGACGAGACGGTTCACCTCGACTTCCTGGCCTCTTCTTGTTTCACCCAAGAAAATCAGATTCTCCCTGTCCTCCGCGTCGTGATTGAAGAGCCTGCTGGGGCTGAGACGGTATGCCAGATCTTCTCCCAGAATGGCGCCCAACTCCCTGGTAGTCCATTTTCTGTGGAGCCCTACGGCGCACACCAGTCTGATGTTCTGGGAGTCTACACCCAGCCTTTCCAGCTCCTCTAAAACCACTTTGACTGCCACACCGCGGAAGTCCGGCTGTCTCTGGCTGGGAGCAAATCCGATAGGGTCGTCAAACCCGATGGTTACTCTGGAGTTGGGGCCCACGAGTTTGGAGAGAGGTTCGTGAGCAACGGGATTTTCCAGGGCTTCCCGGACAGACTGCGGGAGATCGGGGAGGGCCGGAAGGGGGGAAGCCGGAGGTCTGATGACCCTCGTCCTCTCGGGGAGACTTGCCGATATGGCGCCGTCACCGTATGGTATGGAGAAAACCCTTGTCCGAGGCATCGGTTCATCCTCCTCTGTAATCCACCGAATCGATGGGATGAATATAGGAGAGAAGGGCCTGTGTGTCAAGGGACTGACCTTGCGGCGCATCCAGAACAAACGAGCGGCAACCCCCGGCTGTCTTGACTGGCAAACAACTGCGATGGTACTTATGTTGCATGTGTAGTGCCGGCAGAGACGGGCTCGGGGTGCTTCCAGGGGTTCACCCTATGAGACCGGAGGAGCTTTGCGGTGCAGGAGGTGTTGCTGCCGGCATGAGCGGAAGAGTACGGGTGTCTCTGTGCTCCTGTCTGTCATTTCCGGACTGAGAGGGGCAGGGCATAAGAGCTCAAAGAACGGAGACCCGAAAAGGGGAGGGATTTTGAGACCTGGCTTGGAGGAAGAGAGAAGTATCAGGGGACGGTGTTTCGAGCGAATCCTGATGATCAGGTTGAGCGCCGTTGGCGATGTGGTTCGCACTCTGCCCTCCGTAGCGGTCCTCAGAAAGAATTTCCCTTCGGCCAGGATCACCTGGATGGTGGAGGAGAAGTCGAGTGATATCCTGTCAGGGCAGCCTGAGTTGGATGAGGTGATGATCTTTCCGAGAGCAGCCTGGACCAGGTCCTTGGCCAGGGGGCGGTGGTGGTCCTTGGGCAGGGACGTGATCGGGTTTGTGAGGGGACTCCGCCGGGAGCGCTTCGACCTCGTTGTTGACTTTCACGGCATATTGAAAAGCGGGTTTCTTTCTCTTTTGAGCGGGGCGGACGTCCGCGTGGGATTTGAGAGAGGTTTCTGCAGGGAGGGGAACTATCTCTTCAATAACAGGCGTGTTGCCCTGCTGAATGCCAGAGTCAGCCGGTTCGAAAGAAACCGGAAACTGCTCGAAGGTGTAGGCCTAGAGACCAGGGGTTGCCATCTGAGACCCTACGTAGCCCCCGAAGACCGGCGGTATGCTTCGAACTTCCTGAAGAGTAAGGGCCTTCTGGCAAGATACCCCTTGATAGCCATTAATCCGGGGACAAGTGAAAAACTCCGTTACAAACGGTGGTTCCCGGAGAGGTATGCTCAACTGGCTGACGGGCTTGTCAAGGATTTGGGGGCGTTCATCATCGTCACCTGGGGGCCCGGGGAACTTGAAACCGCGCAAAAGGTTCAATCCCTCATGGAGTCACCTGCCGTTGTCGCATGCCCTACTTCCCTCAAACAATTGGCGGGCATCTATGAGCATTGCCACCTCTACATAGGTAGCGATACAGGTCCCATGCATATGGCATCTTTAATGGGTGTGCCGGTGGTGGGGATATACGGGCCCACTGATCCGGTTCTCTATGCACCTTACAGCGGGACCCCGTCCGTTCAGGTGAGGAAGGAAGTCGCCTGCAGCCCCTGCCGGAACCGCAAGTGTGAAAAGCTGGACTGCCTCAAGGCGATCGGCTACAAGGACGTTCTCAAGGCTGCCAAGGACCTGCTCATAAAGATAAAAGAAGCTTCCTGAAGCACTTCTCTCCACTTTCGCCATCACACCCTTATCGTCAAGGACCGTGTGTGGAGCCCGCCAGGGACTTCCATATATCCTTCGGGAGTACATTCTCAACGGCGGCTGATCAGGATTGCCGCCTGAGGAAGCGTGACTTGACCTTTGCCCCCCATGGTGGAGGGACGGGAGTACTTGCCATCGGGGGTTAGAGGGGAGATGAGGGGATGATTGTCACCCCGGCGGGTATAAGGGTGGAGTTGCGCGGTGGAGCCTGAGATTTCAGGATAGTGGGTACTTGACAAAGGGGGAGGCTTGCCATAGTAAAGATTATGTTTATTGGCACAGGAGGTGGACTGCTTGCCGTCTAGGCTTGGGAGCGGAAGACGGGGCGCGCGGTGTTCAGGGGGATACGGCTGTAAGAATTCGGGAATCAGTTGTTCTCTATCGAGGATAGCCGAGGGGTGCTCAACCATGCCAGGTGGAGCCCTGGATACGTAAACCCTATGGGTGGCCCGATGCCATTGATCTCAGTGGTCGTTCCGGTTTTCTGCGAGGAGAAGAATATTCCCAGACTCTATGAAGAGCTCGGAAAGGTGGCGGCTGGCATCAAAGGCTATACATGGGAATATATCTTTGTCAACGATGGAAGCATGGACGGATCCTACTCCGAGTTGCAGAAGCTGGCTGCTGCAGACAAGAATGTAAGAGTCCTGGATCTTTCCAGGAACTTCGGGAAAGAGGTCGCTTTGAGTGCCGGGGTACATGCTACCTCGGGCCGTGCCGTGATCACATTGGACGCCGACCTGCAGCATCCTCCTAAACTGATCCCGGAAATGATAAGAAAATGGGAAGAGGGCGCTGATATAGTTGCCACGATAAGGAAAAAGAGGGACAGGCAACCCCTCATAAGAGAATTGGGTTCGAGACTGTTTTACTGGATAATCCGGAGGATATCCCAGGTAGATATCGCCTCAAGAACAACCGATTTCAGACTGTTGGATAAGAAAGTGGTTGACGCCTTCAGATCAATCACCGAAAAATCAAGGATGTACAGAGGAATAATCGATTGGATGGGTTTCAATAAGGTCTACATCGAGTTCGATGCAAATTCCAGGGAAAACGGGAATCCTACGTACTCATACAGGAAGCTGATCGGTCTTGCAATAAACGGAATTACGTCTTTTTCCTTATTTCCTCTGAAAATTGCCGGGATCATCGGTATCCTGATCACTCTTTTCAGTGGCATACTTCTTCTCATTATGTTCCCGGCCCGTTTTGTTTTCAAGTCGTCATATTTCTCGCCTCTCGCTATAATGGCTGTCAGCAATACGTTCCTTATCGGGATCGTTCTGATATGCTTGGGATTGATTGCTCTTTACATCGGTAATATTCATAACGAAGTTGTAAACAGGCCCCTGTATATTGTCAAGAATCGCCTGAATTTTGACTGATTGTGTTGCTAGGATGAAATCTAAAGGCGAGCGCTAAAAATGAAAGTCGATGTTGTTATTCCGGTGAAACAGATCAACAGCTATATCCAGGAGTCGATCCGGGAACTGTCGAAGCTCGAGTACGAGGATTACAGGATCATGGTTCTCCCGGATATCTCAAATGGAGAGTATTTCCCAAATGTCAGTATCGTTCCCACAGGGGAGATGGGCCCTGCACAGAAAAGGGATCTTGCCTTGAGATATTCGACTGCGGACATACTCGCTTTCATCGATGACGATGCATATCCGCGGAGAGACTGGATCAGGAATGCTGTCAGGCATTTTGACGACCCTGAAGTCGCCGCAGTCGGCGGGCCGGCTGTCACCCCTCCAGGCGATTCCCTGCTCCAGAGGGTCTCAGGAGCCGTGTTCTTGAGCCGATTCGGCGGTGGAAACCCTGAAAGGTACCGGCCCGTTGGGAAGGTCAGGAAGGTTGATGACTGGCCCTCGGTCAATCTCTTCGTGCGGAGGGATCTGCTCGGGCGAATCGGGGGGTTCAACTCAACCTATTGGCCTGGGGAGGACACGAAGCTGTGTCTCGATATCGTCAGGATGGGCAAGAAGATCGTCTATGATCCAGAGGTCTTCATATGGCATCACAGAAGAGAGGGCCTGATGCGACACCTGAGGCAGGTGGGCCGGTACGGCTTGCACCGGGGATTCTTCGCCAAAAAATATCCCGATACTTCACGAAAGCTGAAATATTTCCTGCCCACACTTTTGGTGATCTTTCTCGCCAGTGGAATTTCCATCCCCTTTCTTGGCAATCCCTTGATCGCGAGGCTCTGGCTCGGAGGCCTTGGAGTCTACCTTGCCACCCTCCTGGTCTCTTTTTATGAGATTCTACGGATCGAGAAGAGCCTGCCTGTCGCATTGTTGAGCCTGCCGTATATCTTTCTTAGTCATGTCTGGTACGGTATCCGTTTCTTCCAGGGGTTGGTGCTGGTGAGGAATTTGGCGAGTGAACTCAGAACCGGGAAACGAAGCCAGTGAAGATTGCCATCTCTTATCCGCCGCTTGAATCCGACAAAGGGGTGCCTCTTCTAAGCCAGAACCGACAGTTTCAGTGGTTCAGGGCTCCTACCTATATCTACCCCGTGGTTCCTGCTCAGGCTGCGTCGCTGCTCCGCTCCAAGGGTTTCGATGTGATATGGGATGACGCCATAGCCGAGGGGAAGAGCTACAGGCAGTGGCTTCGAGATATTCGAGAAGAGAAGCCGGACCTCATTGCCATAGAAACCAAGACCCCTGTCGTCAAACGCCATTGGAACATCATAAGAGAAATCAAGAATGGTGCTGGGGGCGAGTGGCGGCCTGCGGTTGTCATGATGGGCGATCACGTCACGGCTCTGCCTCTCGAATCGATGGAGAATTCGGACGTCGATTTTGTTATCACAGGAGGTGACTATGACTTTCTGCTTCTCAGTCTCTGCCAGAATCTGGTTGTGGAACCAGGGGGCTCAGGGTTGAGAATCGGTAATCCGGGGAACCTGGAACCCGGGATATGGTACCGCCAGGGGAAAGAGGTGAGAAACACCGGGGATTTCAAGCTCGATCACGATCTCAACAGTCTTCCCTTTATCGACCGGGATTTGACCCAATGGCGTCTCTATGCGGAGAAGAATGGAAACTTCAAATATACACCGGGAACCTATGTCATGGCGGGGAGGGACTGCTGGTGGGGCCGCTGCGACTTTTGCTCCTGGACGACCCTCTATCCGGGAAGATCATATCGGACCGTGACCCCGGAGCGGCATCTGGACGAGATAGGAAGGTTGATCGACCGATACCGGGTCAGGGAGATCTTTGACGACAGCGGCTGTTTTCCCAGAGGCGAGTGGTTGGAGGAGTTCTGCCGGGGTGTGATCGAACGGGGGTATCACAAGAGGGTGACCCTGGGTTGCAACATGCGGGTCGGCGGCCTCGCCGAGAGAGAGTTTCGTCTTATGAAAGAGGCGAATTTCCGTTTTATACTGATCGGCCTCGAGTCCGTCAGCCAGGACACCCTGGATAGACTTCACAAAGGCATCAGGGTGGAGCAGATCACGGAGACCTGTCGTATGGCCAAGGAGGCAGGCCTCGAGCCCCACATAACTGTCATGGTAGGTTATCCCTGGGAGACGAGGGAGGATGCCTTTGCAACCATCCGACTTGCCAGGGAGATGTTCAAAAGAGGCCACATCGACACTCTCCAGGCCACTATCGTGGTCCCCTACCCGGGCACCCCCATGTTTGAAGAGGCACGCAGAAAGGGGTGGCTGTTGACAGAGGACTGGGACCGGTATGATATGAGGGAGTCTGTATGGAAGAGCCCTGTGTCCAGCGACGAGGTCCTCAGGCTGACACAGGACCTTTACAAGGCGGCCCTGACCCCGAGGTTCCTGGCGAGAAAGCTGCTCTCGGTCCGCAACCTGGACGACCTGAGGTTTCTCTGGAGGGCAGGTCTGAAAGTCATGGGCCACCTGGCGGATTTCGGCAGGCAGAACCTTTCAGACGAAAGACGATCCGGATGCTGAGCGATAGATTCCTGAGGGCGGGTACATGGTTTTTTGCCGCCTCGATGGTGACGAATGTCTTCAACTATGTCTTTCAGTTGACTATGGGGCGGCTTCTTTCCACACCGGATTTCGGCCTGATGAACTCCCTTTTTTCTTTGCTCTTGATCACCAGCCTGCCTTTCATAACCATTATGACGGTGCTGACCAAGTATGTGTCTACCTTTGCCGTAGAAGGTGATTACGGCCGAATCAAATCGCTTTTCTTAAAGGCGTACAAGAACATTTTTGGCATCGCTTCGATTCTCCTTGCGGCCTTTGTCTGCCTGTCTTTCTTGATAAGAGATTTTCTCAGGATGGAGACTGTCGGGCCTATCATCCTTCTCGGGATTGCAGTCTTCGGGTCACTCGTTTTGCCAATCAATACAGCATTCCTGCAGGGGTTGCAGAAATTTCGATCGTTGGGTTTTGTCAGCGGAGCGCTTGGCCCGATAAAATTTGTTTCCTGTGTGGTCCTGGTCATGATGGGCCTGAGACTCAATGGTATCTTTGCCGGATTGATCCTGACAAATATTGCTGTATTCTTTATTTCCTATATGCCGCTGAGATCCATTATGGGTTCCACAATCTCTTCTGAATGGAAGCGGAACGATCTTCTCTCATATGCCGTTCCAGTCTTTGTCGCGAACCTCTCCTTTGCGGTCCTCACCCAAGTAGATCTCCTGTTTGTACGGCACTATTTCCCGCCTGGAGAGGTGGGAGTCTATGCATCGGCCGCGGTCCTGGGGCGGGCGATCATGTATCTTCCGGCATCCCTCATCCTGGCCCTATTCCCGATGGTGGCCGAGGCTGAGGCGAAAAATCAAAGCGCGGCCCACCTGTTGGTCAAGGCTTCGGGCTACACCATGGCTCTTGCCGGTACTGGGACCTTCATCTACGGTTTTTTCCCGACCCCGGTTATCACGGTACTTTTCGGTGAGAAATACATCCACGCCGAGGCGATCTTGGGCCTCTATGGTCTTGCCATGCTTCCGATGGGCTTGCTCCTGATCCTGATCAACTACAATCTCGCTCGTGCGAAAGTCCGGTTTGTCAATTACTTGTTGGCTCTAGGTATCGCTCAGATCTGTCTCATTCTGATCTTCCATGAGAGTTTCACACAGATCCTTTGGATAGTTTTCGGGTGCGGAACGGCGTCTGTGCTGATCGTTGCCTTCCACGCTCTTTTGGAAGACCATCCCACGATTGCACAGATGCGCCGATTTGTTTCAAGAATCTGCGCCGGCAGGTAGGATATGGATTACCCGAGCGTCAGCGTCGTGATCCCGACACTGAATTCTGAAAAGACTCTGAGATTCTGCTTAGAGAGCGTGGCCATGCAGGAGTATCCCCAGGAGCTGCTGGAGGTCATCGTGGTGGATGCCGGTTCAACGGACGGTACGCTGCGTATCATAGAGGAATTTCGAGTGGAATCTCAGGTGCGCACCATTCTCCTTTCAAATCCGCTCAAGACCGGCGAGGCCGGGAAGGCGGTGGGGGCCAGGGAGGCGAGAAATGAACTGATCGCACTGATAGACTCCGACAATATCCTCCCGGAGGCGTGGTGGTTCCAAAAGATGGTAAGGCCGTTTGAGGATCTGGAGATCTTCGGCAGCGAACCGATTGAATACACGTACAGGAAGACCGATAATTATGTAACGAGATATTGCGCTCTTATGGGGATGAACGACCCGTTGTGTTACTTTCTCGGCAACTACGACAGAAAGAATTACATAACAATGCGCTGGACGGATCTGCCGGTAGTAGGCACAATTGTTGGCGAACACGGAGAGGTTAAAGGAGTTGGGGAAGTCAATTTTCTGAAAAACGGAGATAGATTCGAATACATCAGGCTGGAGCTGACATCGAATGCGGTTCCCACAATAGGAGCAAATGGTACTATATTGAGAAAGGATTTGCTGTTGAACAACTTGAAGTCTGAATATCTGTTCGATATTGATCTGATCTATGAACTAGTGTCGAAAGGTAATTGCTTTTTTGCAAAAGTTAATGTAGGCATAGTACATTTGTTTGGGAACAGCCTGAGAACATTTTATAGAAAACAGAGCCGTAGAATAGGTGATTACGTGTACTTCAGGAATATGTCAGTCAGATCGTACCCGTGGAGAGCTCACAGCAGGCAAAGGTTGGCGCTGTTTGTCCTGTACTGTGTGATCGTGTTTCCTCTTCTTGCTGAAGCGATAAGGGGGTTTGCCAATAAGCGTGATCCGGTGTGGTTTCTTCATCCGGTTTTTTGCTGGATTACACTTTGGGCCTATGGTTGGGGGTATCTGAAGGGCAGGGTTCTGAAGAAGGGGATCGACAGGAGCAAGTGGGGCGAGTGATTAGATGGTTCAAATAGATGAGTGAATCAGAAGGAGGATTGTGTTCCTCAGTGAGGATTACCCCCGGATGCGGCGGTGCTCTTTGAAATCTGTAAGAAATCATCGGGATTCGGTGGGAGGATTTGTGGGAGACTGGGAATGGATTATAGCGTATCGGAACTGGTGAAACACAGCGATGACCGCGGCTATCTTGTCGAATTTCTCGGAACCGATGAACTTGTCCAGGAGAATAGAGAATTCGGCCAGATATACTACGTGACGTTTCGGAATCGGCATACCATCAGGGGGAACCATTTTCACAACAAGACCGAGGAGTGGCTTGGCGTGCTCTTTGGTACTGTCATGGTTGTCTTGGAAGACGTTGAGACCAAAGAGAGAATGGTAATGGAGTTGAAATCGAGTGAAAACGAGTTCGCGAGGCTCCGAATAGGAAAGAGGATAGCCCATGCGTTCAAGTGTCTCAGTGATACTGCGATCCTCCTCGGCTACGCAAACAGACAGTATGATCCAGGGAATACAGACCGATTTCTCTATTTGCTCCTTGAGAAGTAGATCCGTGAGTTGTAAGAGAGGAATAAGGAATGGTATTCGGGGGAAGAGGTGTACTCCAAAATCCTTGGCAGCGGGTTCTCCGACGATGACGTACACGAACTTACCTGCGGATCCTGCTCCACTGACATGCTGTATGGTGAGGGAAGAAGATGGCAGTTCCGTTCTTGGACTTGAAGAGACAGTATGAAGCTATAGAAGAGGAGATCGAGGGAGCCGCTCGGAGAGTCTTCAAGAGCGGCTGGTTCGTATTGGGGGAAGAGCTCGAGAGATTCGAAGAGGAATTTGCGCGTTATTGTAATGCAAAACACTGTATCGGAGTTGGCTCAGGGACGGAAGCGATTCACCTGGCCTTGTTGGCTTTGAATATCGGTGAAGGGGACGAAGTCATTACCGTTGCCAATACGTTTATTGCTACGGCCCTGGCGGTTCAGTATACGGGGGCGAGACCTGTATTCGTGGATATCAAGCCTGGCTCTTACCATATGGACCCGCATAGGATAGAGGAAAAAATCACTGGAAGAACCAAGGCTATAGTGCCCGTTCATCTCTATGGGCAAGCGGCCGAAATTGACGAGATCGTCAGGGTGGGGGCCGAGCACGGGTTGAGGGTTGTGGAGGACGCCTGTCAGGCTCATGGGACGAGATACCAGGGGAGGATGGTCGGAACATTTGGAGATGCGGGATGCTTCAGCTTCTATCCGGGGAAGAATCTGGGTGCTTACGGTGACGGGGGAGCGGTGATCACCGATGATGATGCCCTTGCCGAAAAGCTGAGACTCTTACGCAACTACGGGCAGAGACAGAAGTACGTACATGTGATAAAGGGCCTGAACAGCAGATTGGATGAGCTTCAAGCCGCAATACTGAGGGCAAAACTGAAGTATCTGGATCTATGGAACGAGAGAAGAAGAAAAATATCCGCGCAATATCATCGATTGCTCTATGGTACGGATCTCGTGCTCCCTGAGATGGATGAAGGTTCCGCGTGGCATATCTACGCGGTGAGAACAAGGGAGAGAGACAGGCTGCAAGAGTATCTGAAGCAGAAGGGAATAACGACACTGATTCACTATCCTACGCCGATTCACCTTCAGCAGAGCTTTAGAGACAGGGGATATCGGGAAGGCGATTTGCCGGTAACAGAACGGTATGCCAAGGAGCTCTTGTCGCTGCCTATCTATCCAGAGCTTGGAGAAGATGGGGTGGAGTTGGTGTGCCGAAAAATTCGGGAATGTCTCGGATGCACGTGAAGTCAGACACAGGTTTTCTGATACTGGCTTGTTTTTTCAAGCGAAATCTGGTCGGCCTGGAGGCTCGTTTCGGTGAGTTAACCTAGTAGTTGGTAAGCAATGGGTTTCCTCCTACGTTGTCGGTTATTAACCCTCGACAACAAAGCAAGATTGAGTCCCATCTCTCGAAAGCGGCAGAAAAGAGCGAGTTTACAGATCGCCGTAGTCGAGAATGAACCTGTTTCAGCGATTCGAGAATAGACTCTCTGCATAGTCCAATGCTTCTTTATAGGACGGACAAGAAAGAGAATTTCCTGCAAAATGCCGAGTTGTGACCTGGATCGAAAGCTTGTGGTCTCGCTCATTCTGAGAGCCTCGCAAATGGCCGTCGTGCGACCCGAGAACACATAGAAGGAGTATCCAGATGAGCAGGAGACTGATTGCATTTATGAACGCATATACGGAAGGTATAAGTGGTGGGGATGCTTGTTTTGTTGAAATAGCCAAACGCCTGGTCAAGTACGACAAGATAGTTATAACTTCCATTCTAGGGAAACGCCTATGTGAGTCTAGAGGCTTGAAAGCAAGGTACTTGATTACAACCAAAGAGCATCACTTCGAAAATGTTATCTATACATATTCGAGACGACTTCTCAAGGCCTTATTCTTAAGAGTTGATGTATCTGAAGGAGACATATTGTATGCCACGTCTGATTTTATTCCTGATGTCATCCCAGCACTTATCAAAAAGATATGTAAGAGAAAAACCACATGGGTTCAAAAGATTTTCCATTTAATTCCCTCCGATCGAATTGTTCCGTA
>JAFDHF010000058.1 GCA_019308905.1 Deltaproteobacteria bacterium | reverse complement strand
GGTGTTTTTTCTTATCAGAAAAAGCCAATATCAGCCACTAAATCCAACCTACTCCCCAATCCGAATCTCGCCTAGTCGAACATAACTTAGCCCTTTTCGGGGGCTTAACTATCCCCGCCGGCAAAAGTTACGGAATCGCTGGTTGTGAGAATTTTTTCTTGACACACAGCGGGATTTATTGCTATACATCTTCCTGAGAAGTTGGTTTATCATCAATTGCAGAGGAGGCACGGAGGATGAGAATACCTGATTTCGAACTGGAGCGGTGGAAGTCGACACGCGTTATTCCTGGGATCGTGGACCTGACAGAAACGGGTATTCCCGAGCCCTTGAGGCTAAGGGACATTTTCGGGGAAGAAGTACTCGATTTAAGGATGGACTATCCGCAAATATATGGTGACGATAAGCTCAGGGAACGGATCGCCGAACTATACTCCAATATTGAGAAAGACAATGTACTTGTCACAAGTTCGACCTCTGAAGGCAATATGATAGCGACAAACTTACTGATTAATAACGGTGACGAGGTGGTCGTGCAGCTGCCGGCTTTCATGCAGATACCTGGATTGATAGAGGCGCTAGGGGTCCGAATACATCCCTATTATCTCGAGGAGGAAGACAATTTCGAGTTCAATCTGGACAAGTTCAAGAAATGTGTCGCCCCTAAAACAAAGGTGATTGCGCTCAACTTTCCGAACAATCCCACGGGCAGGGTGCTGGATGAGAATACAGTCAAGGCCATTTGTCAGATCGCAGCCGACCATGATGCCTGGATAATAGTTGACGAGGTCTATAGGGGGATCGAATTCGAGGGGCCGTTCTCTCCTTCATTCGCCGAATATTATGATAAGGCGGTCGTGACGAGCAGTCTGGCAAAGGTCTGGGGGCTTGCAGGATTGAGGCTCGGCTGGATGATCGGACCGGAAGATGTGGTGGAGAGGGGGTCGGCCTTCAAAGAATACACATCGTTGGGCCACTCTATACTATCGGAACATTTGGGCAGCATGGTCCTAGAGAAGAACATGCGAGAGAAATTGGTCAAGAGGGGTAGAAAACTTGTTAAGGAGAGCTTTGAGGTGTTCGAGGAGTGGATGAAGACGCATGAGGATATATTCAGCTGGGTTAAGCCTAAATTCGGCGTCATCGCGCTCGTCAAACATAGACTGAAAATAGGTTCCAGTGAGTTTTGTGAAAGAGTCTTCAGAGAGAAGAAGGTTACAGTAGTTCCTTGTGATACGCTGTTTACGAACTTGAAGAACTATCTCAGGATCTCTTATTGCCAGCCACCAAAACTGCTCAGAGAGGCATTGAGCAAAGTCGATGACGTAATAAACGCTTTATAGTACGCGTGCGTAGGCTTCAGGCCCCGTGGTCGGATCAAGCCATTCTAAGCGTAAGCGTGAAAGTTTGCGAAAATATGGCTTCTCCGATTGATGAAATACCATGGTTTTTTGTTGACTTTTTTCCAAAGAAAGGAGGACACGAAATGGAAAAGAAGCAGGATGAAGCGAGGCCTTCAGCCTTGGAGGCCCTGCTCGGAGACGGAAAGAAGATTTCCCGTCGAGAGTTTATGGAACGTGCGGCCGCACTAGGTGTCAGTCTGAGCGTAGCCTCCAGCTTGTGGGCCCGATCGGTTCAAGCTGCCAAGCCCAAACGCGGTGGCAAGGTGACGGTCGCGGTTGAGGAAACCAGCCAGGCGGAGACTTACGATCCGACCAAGATGGTCAGCGGAAGCGATGCCCAGCGGGCCTACCAGGTTTACAACCGGCTCACCAATCTCGACCGGAACCTGAAGGTGGTGCCGAACTTGGCAGTGGAGTGGGAGGGCGCGAAGGAATACACGGAGTGGACGTTCAAGCTCCGCAAGGGCGTGGAGTTCCACAACGGCAAGACTCTCACCTCTAAGGACGTCATCTACTCGCTGGGCGAGCACATCAAAGAGGGCTCGAGGTCTCCTTCCAGGACATTACTTGCGCCGATCGTGGATATGAAGGCGGACGGCAACGACGTGGTGAAGATCACCCTTAAGGACAGCAACGTCGATTTTCCCGTCCTACTCGGTTTCGACTACCACACCTCGATCGTTGTCGAGGGCTGGAAGGACGGCGATCCGGTGGTCGGGACGGGTCCTTACAAGCTGGTCGAGTTTAAGCCCGGGCTTAGATCGGTCGTGGTTCGCAACGAGAACTACTTCAAGTCCGACGCGGCGTGGGTCGACACCTTCATCACCCAGGGCGTCGCCGATGCGACTGCGAGGTCGAACGGACTGCGGACCGGTGATATAGACATGGCGCAGATCGACCCGCGGATCGCCCACCTCCTCGGTAAGGCCCCGAACGTCAACGTGCACTCTACTCCTGCAGGCCAGCACTTCCTGTGGGCGATGATGTGCGATAGGCCGCCGACCAACGACCTCAACGTGCGACTCGCGCTCAAGCACTGCGCCAAGCGCCAGTCCATGGTCGACAAGCTACTGCACGGCAACGGCGTGGTCGCCAATGACTTCGGCGTCAACCCCAGATGCCCGATGTACTGCAAGGAGATCCCCCAACACGACTACGATCCTGACAAAGCCCGGTTCTACTGGAAAAAGACGGGCCTGTCCGGTATCGAGGTGGTCGTCTCCAATGCGGCCGGCGACTTCGCGATCGACGCAACCCTCATGCTCAAGGAGAGCGCAAAGGCGGCCGGCATTGATATCAAGGTTAAACGTGTGGCCGCCGACGGCTACTGGGACCACACCTGGATGAAGGTGCCGATGTGTGCCTCCAACTGGAACTCGCGGCCCACTGCGGATCTCATGCTCACCCTCGTCAACCATTCAGACGCGGAGTGGAACGAGACGCAGTGGAAGAACAAGCGCTTTGACGAGCTGCTCGTACTGGGACGCAAGACCGCTGACCCTGTGAAGCGCTACGAGATTTACTGCGAGGCGTGTACCCTGCTACACGACCTCGGCGGTTCGTTTATTCCGTTTTTCTATAACTTCGTGGAAGGTGTCAACAGCCGCATCCAAGGCTACCGGGGCAGCCCTGCCTTCACTTTCGGTGCCGGCTGGATATACGAGGAGGTCTGGGTCGACGAGAGCATGGCGTAACCACCAACCTGGTGTAGCACCATCGCGAAGGAGCCCCGCTTCGGCGGGGCTTTTCTTGGTGCGCCGGGCATGCCGCCCAACGCCAAGAACGGTGCTGGACAACCCGTAAGCGAAAGGGCTCGAGGTCGAACAAGGCGTCCCGATGGCCTCAGCCACGGCTTCAAGAAGCGTCACCCTTCCTCTTGGCCATCCCAGGACCTTCGAGCCTGAACACCGGAGGTGGGACGCGTATATGCCACCGTACCCTGCGGCAATCTTAGCGAGCTCGACGATCTCATCCGTGTGTGCGTGAATTCCCGGGGAATACTCCAGGCCGGTGGATAGCCTGGCCGCTTCACGACATGTCAAGGGGCGCTGGATCGACAGTGTCTCGATCGAACTGTTGTGGCGAAGCTTAAAGCATGAGAAAGTCTATCGAAGGCTTATGAGATTGTGGCTGAGGTGATCGGAGCCATCGGTGGCTAATTCGACTTATACAGTGAGGAACGTCCACATCAAATCCTTGCCCGCTTATACCAAACGAGGTAAACTTAGGTGGTTCCAAGGTGCCCGAGGCGGCAGGATGATGCCCACTGCTAGCCAGAAGATTTCACTTATCACCCTGTCCAAATTCCTGGGTTAATTCTAGAAATCGGTCTACTCGACTCAGTCAAAAAAGCGACATTTGTAGTAATATTAGGCACGGCACCTAAATTAAGACAACGATTTCTATACGAATAGAGATATTTTGTCTATGATCAGAGAATTTCTCCGTTGCGACTATGTCGTTCCTGTCGGGAGCGGTACGGCTGGGTTGTTCTCAGCTCCGAAAGCCATTGATATCCATAATAAGAAAGTTCTCATTCCTGCATCAAACTGCCCAAGTGCGGCAATCGTTGCGTTTGCAGCCCGAGGAAAACCCGTCGCAGTTGACCTGTCATATAGTGACCATAATATTTCTCCGGGATCAGTAAGAAATGCGATGGGTGCCCCAGTCAGAGCCATTATCGCTGTTGATGCTTTTTGGCTACCCGGCAGATATTCCGAAACTGAAAAGCATAGCTTCCCCGTACAAGTGTATCATAATTGAATATGCCTTTCAGGCCTACGGAGGAAAAGCTGGCGATGAAATCATTTTCAAGGTTCCCGATTCCTTGCGAAAGCAAGAGATTCTAAAAACATTTCACGAGGCACGAATTAGGACGACACAATTATACGGGCCCATAACTGAACATTTTTGTGATATCGACTTCCCACATCCGCTCAAGTATACAATGTCGACGAAGGACACAACCGTTAATGTGCGTTGCAAAAAGAATGTACGCGATGTGAATCTATTAATAGACATACTAATGAGTATCACCTAGGCAAGTATATGAAAAGGAGCAACAACAATGATAAAACAATTAAAAGATATGACATGGCAGGAAGCGAAGAAGGCATTCAAAAATACAAAGCTGGGCATCATCCCAACCGGAAGCATTGAGCAACATGGCCCTCATCTGCCTTTAGGTACAGACTTCGTAATAGCTGATTACATTGCAAAAGAAGTCTCTGGAAAAGTAGAAGCGATTGTTACGCCTACAATACCGATAGGATTTGCTGCTTATCATCAGGATTTCGAGGGAACTCTATCGATCCCAACTGAGATACTTGCTTCGTATTATCAAAGCGTGGCAGATAGTCTTATTTTGTATGGAATAACCCATATCCTTTTCATAAACGGCCACGGTGGGAACGGAACAGCTTTGACTGCGGTTTGTCAGAACCTGAGGGATAAAGGTGTCACTGCGGCATTCATCGAGTGGTGGAAGATAACTTGTGAAATGAAAACCGAATGGAAGCCTGTTGGTCACGGCGATATTTCAGAAACGTCTATTATGCTTGCGATGCCAGGCAATAATGTTGATCTGCAAAAGGCAGCACTCCGGCCTAATAAACCACCTACGGACAAAATTCATATAATAGATCTTACAAGCCTCAAATTTGGCCCTGGTGTTGTAAATACATATTTGAGAAGTGGAGATCTTTCTGATACCGGCGATCTATTGGAGTGCAGCGACTCATCCAATACCGATTTTCCAAAGTCGCCAGCGGATGCGACTGCTGAAAACGGACAGGAATTGCTAAAAGCTGTAGTTGACTATATTGTGGAGTTTATTGATGAGTTCAAGAAGATTCATTTTGATCCTGTGTAATGGGAATGATTGAAGGTATTTTCACGGATCCTATTTTCTGCGCCCGGTGACCGACTGCCTCGACGACTTTTCCAAACATTCTGGAAGCCCATTGGGCGGAGAGGTTGTCACCGGATACGGTTGACGCCCTGAGATCCGCTGTGACCGAACTCAAATAGGAGCTCGATGTCTCGCGGGCGTCTAAAAGGCAGGGGTTTCTTGGGCGCGAGCGGGTCGCCCGGGGATTGGTGAATTCCAGGTGGCCGGTCATTGCTTTTCGGGCACCAGACGGATCAGACCAGACATTACAAGTGGTAACAGCCACACGGAAAAAAGAACATGACGGATCGAAAAAAGGTCGGCAACCGTTCCCAAAGCCGGCATCACCATGGCAGCCACACCGGGTGCCAGCCCGATCATGAGACCCGACACAACCGCTCGGCCCTTCGGGGCCCATTGCTGTGCCATCATGATTCCGAGAGGTGTTGTGGGCGACACAAAGAAACCGGCCAGGAGAGCACCAAGATAGACCCAACCACCGGGCAGAGAGAGCAAGTACAAACTGCCCGTGGCCATGGGAAGAAGACAATAGAAGGTGCGTTTGGGGCTGATGCGATCGGCCAGAGCACCGGCAAGGGGATCGCTGATGGCTCCTGACAAGACAAAGAGGGACAAGATGAGCCCGACCGAGATCAACGAGCGTTCTTCACGTACACAGAGGACCGGCACAAAGGTGAAGACCGATTGCCACACAACCGACCCCAAGACCATGAACCCCCATATCACGAGGATGGGCTGCCATGCCACACCCAGAATCTCCTTGACGGACCGGATAAAGCCGAAGCCCTTGAGCCCCTCTTCTTGCGGCACGGGAACCACTCGCAAAAGAAAGACCATCAGGGCCAAACCAAGGGCCATCGTGACAGGAGCATATTCCAGCCCATAGGAACCCACAAACCAGGTGATAAAGATCGGCCCCACGCCGAAACCGAGAGTTCCACCCACTTCAAGGAGGGAAATAGAAAACCCGACATGCTGGCGCGAATAGGCAGAAATCATCCCAAGAGAGGTCGGGTAAAACATATGGGGCCCCATAGCCCCGAGGCACACAAACAAGAAAAGGAGCGAAAAGGAGTGTGCTATCCCCATGAGGGGAACGAACACAATGACCAGGAGCGGTCCCACAAGCACGAAGAGACGGGTTCGATAGTGATCGGCAATGTATCCCGCCGAGGGTTGGACGACCATACCAACAAAACGGTACACGGCAGACAGCAGGCCGATCTGAGCCAATGAGAGGGAGAACTTCTCCAGAAACAGGGGGAGGAGGGGGCTCATAAAAGAGGTATAGAAGTACCCGACGAAATTGACCAGGACGAGGGCAAGAATCGCACGGCCATTGCCGGTTTGTGAACCCTCGGACGACTCAGAAACCGAAGCGATGTGATGGGTTTTTGTGATCACTGTGTGATGTGCTCCTCCTGGGCTGTCTTCCCCTCATGCCCTGTATTCTGGCGTTTGCGCCGAACCATGTTCCGATATACAAGCTCGCTTATCCGTCATTTTTCGTCCAGAAACCTCGATATCATTTTCAGTTACCGGGCTACCTCGTTTTGGGTCATGGTGTGAAAAATGCATCGAGGTTCTTATACTCCCGTAGACCCTTTCTTTGAGGTTTGTCTTTTTCACCAATATGACCATGTCGAGAATATTGTATTTTGTCAAGTTTTTCTTGCCCAAGAATGACCTCGTAAGAAGGTAATGCCCTAAACTTGCTGTGGAATTGGTTCTCGGAGCTGAGCCCCAGCCAGAATGCGACAAGCAGAGGTGCTCAAGGGTGAGCCTGCTACGGGTAAAAAGGTCCATGGCGCCCCCTGGTATGGCCCTATACTTGCAAGAAATAAGGTGCGTCTTTTTTTCCTGTTGACCCGCAAAAACCATGTGATATGCTCCGGTCTGTAGCGGCAGAAACGAGGAGCACAGGGACCCATGGTTGAGATCGGTGAAGAGAATCCTGGAAAGGTAAGAACAGCAGAGATCATTGTCGCCATCCCTTCATACGACGAGGCCGAGCCGATCCGCCTTTCAACAAGGACAGCAAGCGAGGGCCTGACCCGGTTCTATCCTGATCGACCTTCTGTCATCATTCACTACGACGACTCCCCCACGGAATTCAGGCGGGACGCCTTTCTGGCGGTTGACACCGAGGTGCCCAAGATCTATCTCCCCTCACCGGAGGGCGCCGGGGGGAGGGGCGAACACCTCCGGAGTCTCTTCATGAAGGCCGTGGACCTCAAGGCCAGAGCCGTCATTGTCGTAGAGGCAGACTTGGAGAGTATGACCCCCCGGTGGATCAGCAACCTCGCCGATCCGCTTTTCAGGGATTTCGGATTTGTCGCTCCCCTCTATGACCGGCATCGCTTCGAGGAGGCCATGACCCATATCATTGCCTATCCTCTGACCCGTACCCTTTACGGCAGGAGGGTCAGGCACCCCCTTGGAGGGGAATTCGGGTTCTCCGGAAACCTGGCCAGGATATTCTTGCAGAACGGGACCTGGGAGGATCTCGTCTCCCCTCCAGCCGTCGACATCTGGATGATCACCCTTGCCACGAACCACAGGGTTCATATCTGCCAGTCCCTTATCCACAGGCGCGATCCTGAAAAACCCGGAAAGGAGACCGGCGATCCCGGCCCCCTCTTCGATCAGGTTGTAAGGGCCATCTTCACCCTCATGGAGCGCTATGCAGACTACTGGAAACGGGTGAAGTGGAGCAGGCCTACGGCCGTGTTCGGAGTTCCATCGGATGGGAGGGAGAGTTCTCTGGGAATGACTATCGACAAGAAGAGATTCTATGAGAGATTCATCGAGGGAACCGGGGGATCAATCGATCGATTGAGGGCGGTCCTTTCTGCGGAGGTGTTCTCAAAGCTCATGGAAGTCGCAGGAATCGGGCTGGGTCGCTTCGATTTCCCCACCGAACTCTGGGCGAAGATCCTCTTCGACTTCGCCGTTGCCTTCCACAAAGACAACAACGACGGAGGCGGACTCCTCGATTCCCTGAGACCCCTCTATTACGGGAGACTCCTCGGTTTCTTCAACGACATCGAGAAGATGTCGACCCGCCGGGCCGAACAGTACGTGGAGGAACAGTGCCTCATCTTCGAGGAGACAAAACCCTACTTGATAAGACGCTGGGCCGACGGCTAGAAGCCTGGACTTCAAACGGAAAGGGAGATATCTCGTGGCACCGCAACAACAAAGCGAACTCGCGAACAGAAGAGAAGCCTTGCTCAGTGAGGTCCACCGGCTGGAAGAGGAACTGAGGCAGCGGGAGGAGCAGCTCCCGGCCCACTCGGTCCAGCCGTACCAGCTGCTTGCCATCGAAGAGCTGGAAGAGGAGATTGCCAGAAAAAAGAAGGAGCTCGAGGCTCTAGGAAATAATCTTTCCAGGTCTCACAATGCCGATGCTTCCTGAGAAGAATTCCCCTTTGATCTCGTCCTCTCCATGACCGAAGGGAAAAGCTCCTGGTTGGTGTGAGGCAGGAAGAGAGCGGCAATGAACTCGTCCATGAATTCGTGGCTCACCGAAAGCTCGAAGTAGGTCATCTTCTTTGCGATGGTTTCGGCTTTCTCGAAGGCATGATTGGAAACCAGACCTATTCGAGCCCCGGCCACCGAGCTGTTTCCTATGAACTCAAAGCGGTCAGGGGGCAGGTCGGGCAAAAGGCCGATGGTGATGGCTTTCTCAATATTCAGGTAGTTCCCGAATCCCCCGGCGACATAGATCCGCTCGATGTCGGCAAAGTCCATTCCGACACTCTGAACCAGCACTCTGGCCGCCGCAAAGACGGCACCCTTGGACTTTATCAGGTTGCTGATATCATACTCCGTAATAACGATGTCCTTTCCCGTTTCCGATTCATCACCCGGAGCCAGGACGAACTCCAGTCCCTCATCGGTCTTCTTGAGCTGTGGAATCGGTCGATCCATGTTGAATTTTCCGTTGGCATGGATCAGGCCGTTTTCGAAAAGCGCCGCAATAACGTCGATAAGGCCCGAGCCACAAATGCCCCTGGGCTTCTTGCCGCCGATGGTGGAGATGTGCACGCGGCCGTCCGAGATGGTCACAGACTGGATCGCCCCTTCCACCGCCCTCATCCCGCACTTGGTCCCTCCCCCTTCAAAAGCCGGCCCTGCGGAGGCGCTGCAACAGACGAGCCAATCATTGTCGCCCACCACTATTTCTCCGTTCGTCCCGATGTCGAGAAGCATGGAGATCTGAGCCGAATCGTCTATCCCCGAGGCCAAAACCCCGGCCGTGATATCACCCCCCACATAGCTGCTCACGCCGGGCATACAGGCCACCAGCCCGTGGGGATTGATGCGGATTCCCGTTTCGGCCGCCTTAAGAACCGGGAACGTGCTGGCAGTGGGAATATAGGGTTCCAGCCGGATGAAACACGGATTCAGCCGGAGAAGGAGGTGGGTCATGGTGGTGTTCCCAGCGGCGAGAACGGCGGTAATATCCTCGACGGAGATTCCCTCCTCGCTGGCCAGGCGCCCTATCAGATCGTTGATGTTCTCGATCACCGCCCGGTTGAGGGGATCAAGACCCTTGGTCCGGTCGCAGGCGTAGATCATTCTGGAAATGACATCCTCTCCGTATCGGATCTGGCGGTTATGAGTCGCACACGAGGCCGCAACCCGTCCTGACGCGAGATTGACCAGTTGGGCCACGACGGTGGTGGTACCCACGTCCACGGCCACGCCGTAGTTCTTCTTGCACGTGTCGCCTCCTTCCACCTGAAGGATCCGAAAACCATGGGTTATCTTCCCCAGAGTGACAGTCACCTTCCAATCGTTCTCACGGAGCAGATAGCTGAGCCCCCTGAGGACGTCGAGCTCGATGTCTAGAACCGGGATCTCCCATTTTCTTCTCAACTCGCGGTAGACCCTGTCCAGGTCTGACAGATTGTCCTCCAGAGTCGGAGGGGGCATCTGGAGATAGACCTTTGATGCCAGGGGACTGTAAAAGGGAACCTTTGCCTCTTCTTGAGGGTGTCTCTCCACAAGGGCCGGCTCACTGTAACTCATCCCCCCGCCCTCGATAAGGATCTGCTCGCCCTCCAGGCGGGATTCCGGGGGAATCTCAACCTCGAGCCTATCTTCCACCGGGGTCTGACAGGCGAGAACAAAACCCTCTTGGAGCTCCTCCTTGGTGAGCACGGGGAGGTACTTGGAACGGCCCTCCACGGTTCCCTTTTTGACCTTCACCTTGCACTTGCCGCAGACACCCTGTCCCCCACAGAGGTTATTGATATGGACCCCTGCAAGACCGGCGGCCTCAAGTAGCGTCGTTCCCTTCTCGACAGCAACCGCCTTCTGATCCGGCCAGAAGACCACTTCAAAGGAGTCCGCCGCCTCCCCGGCGCTCGACCCATCCGGTCTGTCGTCACTTCTCATGGTAATAGCCCCCTCTTTCTTCCTCGTCTGCTGCCGACGCACATGATACACATGACCGCAGGGCTCCTGTCAAGTCACAGGACCGCCTCAGTCCGGCTTTCTAGCACAAGCCCTGCCCGGACCGGTCAATCGAATCCGGTCCTGTCAGGATACGGGTCTTTCTCGATGGAAAACAGGAACGTCAAAGCGGCGGGACAAGCAGGACCGACGGCGCAATCGACGTGGCGAGTCAACCTATCCCATCAACCCGCACAACCGGGTGCGCACCGTGCGGAATCTACCGTATGCCCATTCCCTTGCGCACATCGAGGTTGGCGGAACCCGCGCCTCTCACCTTCATCTTGATCACGTCCTTGACAAAATGGAAGGCTCTCTCCCGGTCCCCGTCCATGAGAATAGCTTCCATCTCCATCAGGTCCTTTTCATCCAGGGTCAGCGTGATGACCTTCATAGAGCTCTCGCCTCCCAACCCGGGGAGCAAATCCCTCGGTTTCCGCTCCCCGAAACTCTGTTTGAGCGGCAGACCGCCGCCCTCTCCTATGCTCAGGTGAAGGGTCCGGGGCCACAGGACGATCCCTGCGACGCGGTCCCGCTCGAACTGAACAGAGACAAGAGCTTTTCGGCTTCCATCCGGCGGCACTCCGGGCAGACAACCTCTTCGTCTTTGTCGCTTATTCCCCGGATCATCTCGAAAACATGGCCACAGGCTTTGCAACGGTACTCATAGATAGGCATCGACTTCTGCTCTCCCTTCTTGCACTCGGAGCTTTGAATTCTCTCGTCTTCTTATACCCCCCACAGGTAAAAAATATAGTACGAAATCGAGAATTGTCAAGGAGGACTCACGCCTGAGGTTGCCGAGCGAACGTTCGCTCCACGGCGATTCTTCAGTCTTGACCGAGTGGCTTCATCCCTGGGCGGTGAACCGGTCTTCGATCACGCAATCAATCGACTATTATTCTGCCTACCCAACCTGTCATTCCGAGAGCACCTTGTCAGTTCAGGGCAGGCTCTTGAGTAAAGCGAAGGAATGACACAATGGCCCGACAGCCCGAGTTGGACCAAGCGAAGATAGATGGTGGATCACCGCCAGGTCCGCGCCTTGACAAAATACCTTCCAGCCAATAGTATGGTGTTGTTGGTCCTATGGTCTCATCGGGCTGTTGAATCATATGAAAGAGACATTTTTTGATTCCACCGAGGAACTACTCGACTACCTGAAAAAAAACCCTGCCGTTGCGAGGGCCGACCTCACAGAAAGGGATCTGAAGGAACTCGCCCAGGCCATCCATGAAGACGTTGTAAGTCGCAACATCCAAACGGTCATCGACCAGGCAGAACAGATCATCACCATCGATCCCACTCTCTCTGAAAAGGAGATTCTCACCATGGCAGTCACCGAGATCGCAAAGTTCCTCAAGGCAGATGCGGCGTCGGTGAGAATCTTCGACTCCGTCAAACACCAGATGGTCTCCTACGGCTCTTACCGTTACGAGGAATCGATGAGGGAAGAGGCCGTTCCCTATGAGGATTCTATCGCTGGAGAGGCGATCCAGACAGGGAAGAGCATCGTAATCCCCAACATCATGAAGGAGCCGAGGTACAAGAACAAGGATATTACCAGGAGACTCGGCCTCTCATCCATGATGGCGGTCCCATTCAGTTTCCATCGCGTCTCCTTGACCGAGCGAGATATCAAGGGCACCATACAGATTTACTACAAGAAGGCAGACCGGGAATTCCACGACGTGGACATCCGTGTGGCCGAGATGCTGGCCCGCCGCGTCACCTTCGTGATTGCCAATCGGAGAATCCTCGCCCTGGAGAAGCTGAACGAAAAGAAGGAGAAGATCGTAGGGACCATCTTCCACAAATTGGGCAAGGGTGAGGGCATTCGGATGAAAGAGATCTTCACCCTCATCATCCCTGAACTGGCAGACGTCATATGGATTCAGAGCTGTGCACTTTTCTCGGTAAGCCCGGACCGGGAGAAGGTGACCCTCGAGGCGGGTTATCCGGAGAAGATGGGCTACCACGGGGTGGGCAAGGTCTTCTCCATCAACGAGGAGCCGTACTTCAGTGCAATCATCCATCAGTCTTCCATCCTGGGGGAGTACGAGGATGAGAAGATATATCCTTCCTATATCCTGATCGACAATCCCCGGAGGAGCCGCCTGCTGACCGAGGAGTTGAGGCGGTTCACCATGGTTCAGAATATCAACTCCATCCTCTACGTGCCCATGAAGACCGGCGATACGGTCAACTACTTTCTCGCCTTCGATGCCCTCGACAAACACACCAGCTTCACGAGTGAAGAGATCGAGCTCCTCGTCTTTTTCGGCAAGGAACTGATGAAGGCCGTCAAGATCGAACAGCTCGACGATATCCTCCATGATTTCAAGAACCCCGCCATTGCAGCCGCTGGATTCGCCAAGAGGGTCAGAAACGCCCTCGTCAAGGGGGATATCGACAGGAAGAAGGAGAAGGTGGTCCGAGACCTCGACATCCTTGTCCGCGAAACCTCCAGGATGCAGGAGATGGCCTACAGCGTATACGGCGCGGGCAAGGAAGAGGAGGTCGACATGACCGACAAGCTCGCCCGCCGGCTCGAGATCAACAGGGAGGCCATCCGGGAGCAGAAACGCCGGAACATCCAGATCGTCAGGGATCTCAAGACCCCCCTGTGGATCAGGTGCTATCCCCTCCATATCGAAAGGGTCTTCGACAACCTGCTCAGCAACGCCACTAATGCAATTCCGGAAAAGGGCGGAAGTCTCATCGCCAGGACCTACCCTCTGGACAGGTGGGCTGTGGCCGAAATCAGCAACACCGGGAGGATATCAGAAGCAGAGAGGGAGCAGATCCTCGGGGGAGAAACCACGGGAAGGGGGCTCCACATCACCAATCGTCTCGTAAAGATCATGGGGGGCAGAATCGAGCTCGAGGCCGAAGAGAACCATACAACCTTCAGGGTCTATCTCCCCCGGGTTACCGACTGACGGGCTCGCCTCAACCTGAGGGATCCAAGACTTTTGATCCGGTCTTTCAACCCCGGGGAGGGACAGAAGAGATGTTTCTGAGCTGTAGGGCGGTAGCAAGCGGGGTTGTCGGCGCTGCGGGTTTACTCTTTCTCTTCTCCTGCTCTGCAGGACTCAGAGAGATTCCCCCTGACAGCCCGGCCAGGTATCACAACAAGAGGGGACTTGTCTACCTCCGAGAGGGCAACGCAACCGGGGCCATCGCCGAGTTTTCCAGGGCGGTTTCACTGGAACCCCGCTACGCCGATGCCCATTTCAACCTCGGCCTTGTTTACTACCGGAAGGGTCTCAGAACAGCGGCCCTGGTTCAATTTGAAAAGACCCTCGACATCGATCCCAAATACACCGAGGCTTACTACCGCATCGGCCTGATCTATCACAGCCGGAGAGACCTGAAGAAGGCTTCTCGTGCCTATCGTCAAGCCATCAGGTACGACCCGCGGCACTCCAGGGCCCACGTCAGTCTGGGCCTGGCATACGAAGCCATGGGAAAACACAAGGAGGCGGTTTCGGAGTTCAGGCAGTCGATCAAGATCAACCCCCTCTCCGTAGAGGCGAGAAACAGCCTCGGATTGGCCCTCGAAAAGATGGGCCGCCTCGACCAGGCGATCGTTGAGTATCAAGAATCCGCCCGTGTGGACCCAGACAACGAGGGGACCTACAATCTTCTGGGGAGGGCCCTCTACGAGGCCCGAAGACACCGCGAGGCTTTCTCTGCATGGCAGAAGGCCCTGGAAATCAACCCGGAATCCCTGCAGGTCCTTTTCAATGTCGGCTGGGCTCGCCTCGATAGAGGGCAGGTCGACCAGGCTATCGAGGCCTTCAAGAAGGTCATTGCCCTGAACCCGGACGTCGCCCTCGCCCACTTCTACCTGGGAAAGGCCTACAAGCTGAAAAACATGAAAGACGAGGCCGCCGAGGAATGGAAACGGGCCCGCCAGCTCGATCCAAGACTCGAGTTGGAAATGTCCTCCGGTTCGTAGAAGGGCGGTCCTCCAAGGAGGCAGTCTTGAAAAGATGGCTATTGATCATCCCGGTTGTGTTTCTTGCCACCGGAATCTTGTCCGAGACAAGACTTCCGGACCGGAGCCCCGGCACCGTCAGGATGAAAGTCATGAAGGTCAGAGTCGATCCGCTTGAGGGGGAATCCATGGTGATCCTGGAGGATATGGACCAAAGGAAGGTTATCCCCATCTGGATCGGTGCCAACGAGGCCAGGGCCATATATCTCGAAATCAACGGCGTCGTGCCGCCCCGCCCCATGACCCACGACCTGATCGAGAACATCCTGGAGAGCCTCCATGTGCGGCTCCACCATGTCCTCATTCACGACGTGCGGCAAAACATCATCTATGCAAGGCTCATCCTGAAGCTCGAGGGCAGGGAGGTCTCCGTCGACTCCCGGCCCAGCGACGCCATAGCCCTTGCTGTCAGGGTGAAAGCCCCCATCCTGGTTACCGACGAAGTCTACCGGAATCTTTCCATCAACTTGAAGCCGGGCTCCCGTAAGAACTCAGACCTGAGCGTGTAGCAATCGAAGAGGGATCCGTACTTCCGAGCGGAAGCACAAAATGCATCCGAAGACGCTGCCCGCGACCTCCAGGCCCAGACCGCCCGGGCTTTGAGTCCCCCAAACCGGGCCTATACCCCTTGCCGCTTACCCCAAAATGGCTATCCCACCCCTTCCCCGACCAGCCCCAGGGTGAAGGGGATGCTCCAGGAGTCGGAAGCCGGAAAACCGCTCAGCATTCAGCATCGAAGCCTCTTCCGACTTTTGGGGTGGAAAATCGGGGAAAAATGTGCAAGAATCGTGGAAGGGGCAATGCCATTCTGCTTGCGGGGGCTGGAAAAAGATGAAGATAGAGCCAAAGGCCAGGAAGCTGATCATTCCTCTCGTGCTCTTGTTCTTCGCAGTCGCCGTGGGATGCGGCAGTCCGGAACAGAAAAAGGCAAGACACATGAAGAGGGGGGATTCCTATTTTGAAAAGGGCAAGTTCGAGGAAGCGATCATCGAGTACAGGAACGCCACCCACATCGACCCGGAAGACGCCCTAGCCCACTACAAACTCGGGATGGCCTGTTTGAAGACGGGGCAACTCGGCCGGGCTTTTGCCGAACTTTCCAGATCCGTCGACCTTGACGAGGACAACATCGATGCCCAACTGCGACTGGGGGCCCTCCTGATCAGCGCCAGAAAGGTGAAGGAAGCCGAACAAAGGGCGAGGTTCGTGTTGGCAAGAGAGCCGGACAACGTGGAGGGCCATCTCTTGCTCAGCGCCGTGTACTTCGTTGAAAGGGATGTGGCGAAATCGATCAAGGAGGCCGAGAAAGCCGTCGATTTGGCACCGGACAGGGTCGGGCCCTACCTGGATCTTGCAAAACTCTATACCGTCAACGGCGAAAGGGAGGCGGCGGAAAAGACCCTGAAGCGGGCCATCGCCCTGGACAAGAAATCCGTGGAGGCTCACTTCGACCTGGCAAATTTTTACAGAATCACGGGAAGGTTGGGCGAGGCAGAAGATCAATTCAAGCTCATAGCTGCCCTCGAGCCTCAGAGGGTCAACCCCATTCTGCTCCTCGGAAATTTCTATGCTTCAACAAAGAGGTGGGACAAGGCAGAGGAAAACTACCGGGCCGCCGCCGATCTCGAACCCGAAAATGCGGACGTTCGGTTCATCCTCGCCGATTTCTATGCGAGCCGCGGGGAAAACGACAAGGCCCTGACCGCGTACAGGAAGGTACTCGATATCGATCCCAAGCACCTCAGGGCACGAGCAAAGGTAGCTGAGATCCTCCTCTCAAGAGGAGATTTCCAAGAGGCCCGGAAGCAGACCGACGAAATCCTCCGCCTTGACGACAACAATGCCCTCGGCCTCTACCTGAAGGGAAGACTCGAGCTCGCCCTGGGGCAGACAAAAGAGGCGATCGCCACCCTCGAGGCGGTCACCCGAAGTCGCCCCGGGTTTGCCATGGCCCATTACTTCCTCGGGCTTGCCTATTTCGCCGACAGGGACGAACAGGAAGCCAAAAGAGAGCTTGCCGACTCTCTCCGACTCGACCCCGAAATGAACGCCGCTCGCATGGCTCTTCTCCAGATCGCCTTTCGACAGAGAGACCTCGATCTGGTCATCGAACAGGGGAGCCGCCTGGTAGAGAAAAATCCGCAGGACCTGCGGGCTCACCTCGTCCTGGGGAAGGCCTTTCTGTTGAAGAGGAACTTCAAGAAGGCCGGCGAACACTTCGCCGAAATGATCCGGATCGATCCCGGGAATCCAACCGGCTACCATCGGCTCGGCCAGACCGCCATGGCCGAAGGTGATCTCACGAAGGCCGCCGGCTATCTTGAAAAAGCCCTCTCAGTGGATCCGGATTTCTTCCCGGCCCTTGCGGACATCGTTTCGGTCTACCTCCGCAAGAAGGAGCCGCAAGAGGCCGTCGCCAGAGTTAGGAAACAGATCGAGATCTCCCCTGGCCGGGCCTCCTTCTACAACCTTCTCGGGAGGCTTTACGAGAGAGAGGGCCGGATTGAGCAGGCAGAAGCCAACCTTAAGACGGCAATCGATCTCGACCCTACCTCTTCCGCCCTCTTCGTCTCTCTCGGCAGCTTCTATGTCCGCCACAAAATGGTCGACAAGGCCACAGAGGAGTACAGGTCTGCCATTGAAAGGGATCCCGACTCCATCCAGGCACGCATGCTCCTGGCGGTCATCTACGATTCCCAGCACGACTTCGCAAAGGCCAGAGACGAGTATGAGAGGATCCTCAAAATCGACCCCGAATTCTCTCCTGCGGCAAACAACCTGGCCTACATGGAGGCGGAGCACGGGGGCGATATCAGCAGGGCTTTGACGTTGGCCCGGATGGCCGAGGAGAGGTCTCCAGGGGACCCGAACGTCTCCGATACACTCGGTTGGATCTATTACAAGATGAACGTCCTCCCAAAGGCCATCGCCCACCTCGAGGAGAGCAGAGAAAAGCTCCCCAACCATCCCGTGGTCCACTATCATCTTGGGATGGCCTATCACAAGAACGGGCAGATGACACTGGCTGCGAGGGAATTGAGGCAGGCCCTTGAACTGAGCCGGGAATTTCCCGGAGCAGAGGAGGCGAGGAGCACGCTGGCAGAGATGGGTAAATGAGCAAGAGGCTCTCATGAACCGACCCACGCCCCTGGTCCCTCACTCCGGAGAATCGGACTGCCGGAAATAAGGCGGCAAGAAAACAAACACGCGGGCAAGCCCTGAAACCCTGCGTGCCCCAAAGAAAGATGAACTCCGAGGTGGTTTCCATCCCCAAGCTCCTCATCGTCGAAGACGACCAGGACCTCCGTACCCAACTGAGATGGGCTCTTGGGCACGACTACGAGATACTGGAGGCCGGCGACCGCCCCAGTGCCCTGGAGATTCTCAGACGAGACCGGCCACCTGCCGTGATCCTGGACCTCGGCCTGCCGCCGGCCCCCGACACCGTGGAAGAGGGCTTTCGGGCTCTGTCCGAGATACTTGCAGAGGATGCCCTGGTCAAGGTCATCGTTGCGACCGGTCACGGCGAAAAGAAGCACGCGCTCCGGGCGATCGGCCAGGGGGCCTATGATTTCCTCTCCAAGCCGATCCAGGTTGACGAGCTTAGGACAATCCTCTCCCGTGCGATCCACGTCTATCGACTCGAACGGGAGCACCGGGAGCTCCAATACCGCTTCGATCAAGAATCGTTTGAGGGAATGCTCGGAACCAGCCCCCAGATGCAGAGGGTATACACCTCGGTCCGTAAGGTGGCGACCACGGATGTTCCTGTTCTGCTCATGGGAGAGAATGGCACGGGCAAGGAGCTCGTGGCACGCGCCATCCACCGGCAGAGCTCCAGGAGGCACCACGCTTTTGTGGCGATCAACTGCGGTGCCATTCCTGAGACCTTGCTGGAGAGCGAGCTCTTCGGCCACGAAAAGGGGGCCTTCACCGGCGCCCACATCCAGCGGAGAGGGCGCATAGAGAAAGCCCACGGGGGGACACTCTTCCTGGATGAAATCGGCGAACTCTCCACGGCCCTCCAGGTAAAGCTCCTTCGATTCCTTCAAGAGCACACCATAGAGCGGGTAGGCGGAAGAGGAGAGATCGTGGTCGACTCCAGGGTGATCGCTGCCACAAACGCCGACCTCAAGCAAGCAATGAAGGACGGCCGTTTTCGAGAGGATCTCTACTACCGGATCGGCGTCGTCGTCATCTCCCTTCCTCCCCTCTGCGACCGTGAAGGAGATATCCTTCTGCTTGCAAATCATCTGCTCCGGCGGTATGCAGCCGAAAGTAACAGAAAGATCACAGGGTTCACCACAGGGGCGATTCGCTCCCTGGAGGCCCACAGATGGCCGGGCAATGTGCGGGAACTCGAAAACCGAATCAAGCGGGCTGTGATCATGGCAGACGGACACAAGGTAACACCCGAGGATCTGGAGCTGACCTCTCCCCATGCAAAATACGAGGGCCGAGGGCTCAGGGAAGCCCGGGAGGCTCTCGAAAGAGACCTCATCCGGCAGGCCCTGGCAAGAAACAGGGGTAACATGACCAAAGCCGCGGCCCAACTGCGCATCAGCCGGCCTACCCTTTACGAGCTCATGGAAAAGCTGGGAATCCAGAGAAGACAATGACTCTGGGCCGCCGCGGGAAGGCCGGCCACGAGATGGAGGCACACCCCCGACTCACCCATGGGCTTGACACCGCAAGTATGCCGCCACACAGGGAAAATCGACAGAATCGTCGGAATACCTTACAATTTCGCACCATCCTGCCGGATTCCCGGTCTCCCTGTCTATTCAATCACCTTAGGCAAGATCCCTGCCGATTGTCCCCGATTTCCGAAAAAATGACGGAAAACTTTACACTCCCATGATCTATCCCGAACAAACGGCTGCCCTTTGCTCCTTCCCGTGGTCGGGCTTTTCCGCAAGGAATCTATGAATCCGCCGATCCTGTCCGGACCGGATGGACTCGGGTTATTTGGCACGGCCTTTGATTCTTCTATACGTGTTTGTATCTCTTCGATGAGAGGGGGAATCCAGGTAATGAAGAGTATTGCAAAGCTGATGGCAGTAGGGTTTTTCATCCTCGGGCTGGCGGCAAATGCGAGTCCTTTTGCTCTGGAGATAGGTGCCTTCGCAGGCCCTGGAGACACCGGCACCTACGCGGACTATTTCCCGTCTTTGACCGATCCCACGGAAACCGATACTGCGATTGCCTCGGGGGTAGGACCGATCCTGATCGGCGGGATATACAACAAAAACGTCACCCGCCTGGGATCCACAGGCACCGGTAACGACTATTCCTCATTCGGGCTCCCCACCCTCTTCGATACCCACGGGGCCATCCTCCTCGCCTCTGTTCCAGACGGCTTGGGGGCTACGGCTTCTTCCTCTCTCACTTTCGGTGGAATCTCCGCCTTTCACTGGAACGCGGACAACTCATACTTCCCGAACGACCACGACCCGCTCAAGTCAGCCATCGCCGATTTCCTGTTTTACGACATCGGAGAGTTCGCCAAGGCCCAGGCTACCATGCCGAACTTTGCCGATGAGACCACCTTCAACAAACCCGGCGAAATAAAGGAGCTTGCAATCGACACGGGTGGACTCGACCTCGACTGGATCCACCTCGACGTAATGGCCATAAAGACAAAGACCAGGGGCAAGAAAATCCTTTCTACACTTGTGGGCAACCCCGGCTCCAAAGACCTCACCTGGAAACCGGAAGGCACGAGCGTCCCCGAGCCTGCTACCCTGCTTCTTGTCGGGTCCGGACTCCTGGGGCTGGCACTGTTTGGAAGAAAAAAGTCGCAATCAAGAACCTGAAAAACAGCCCCGGCCGCCCGAGGAAATAGAAAATCGGCGAGTCATCGGCCGGGCCGCGGACCTCGGGCTCTTGCAGAATCCGGAGTTTCCTGGCTTTCGGAAAATACCTTCGTCCCCCCGTAAGCGACATTGCGAAAGCGGAAACTCCGGTTCCTGTTCCCTTGCACGTCCCCTCAAAACCTGTAGAATAGGGGAGAGCTCCAAAGAGTTTTTCTCTACCATCTCAAGTGCCACCCGAACCACAGGAGGCTCCCCATGTACAAGAGATTCCTCTGCATTCTCTGCACCGTTCTTGCTTTCACTGGTTCTGCCTCCATGGCCCTGGCCCAGGGCTACCCCGGACCGCCGGCCATCGAGGTCGTGGGCAGGGCGAGGATCATGGCAAAACCGACTGTTGCCGCCCTCTCTTTTTCTGTCGAAGTCACCCGGGCAAAGGCTCAGGACGCTGTCAACGAGAATGCAGCGCGGACCCAGAGACTGCTCGATGCATTGAAAAAAATCCTGACGAAAAGTGACAGGTTGAGGACATCGGCCTACGCCCTCTCACCGGTTTACAAGAAGGGAGACAGGACCCGCCCGGCAGGCTATCGGGCCAGAAACACCACGACAGTCGAAACAGGAGACCTCGACAAACTCGGAAGGCTTATTGACGAGGCCGCCGCTGCCGGGGCAACCGGCCTGGGGGGTCTGACATTCAGGTGTGACAATGAAGAGGAACTGAAAACAGAAGCGGCGGCCAGGGCCGTGAAACAGGCCATCAAGACCGCCGGTGCCCTGGCAAAGGCAGCCGGCCTGACCATCCAAAGAATCCTGAACATCAGCTACGGCGGCTCCCCCAGGGAGCGCTCGGTATACGGGAACGCCCTGGCGGCCGCAAGAACTCAAACTCCCGTTCAAATCGGGGAGATCCCCATCGAGGCTACCGTCACCGTGGTTTTCAAGGTCGAATAGCTCCTCCGAGGAATCACATCCCGAAATCAGGGTAATCCGACGGCTTCAAGAAAGGAATCGAAACCCCGTGCTACACCCCGATACAATTCGGGCGGCAGCCGCCCTCCTTTGCAAGGTGCTCGGCCCATCGCAGATCCCCGGCCGCTTGAGCAAGCCACCGTTCACCCTCTTCCCGTTCGCTCCTTCTCATACACCACCTTCCCCGTCTTCAAAACGTGCGTGATGAATCTGCTATCGTTCCGGCTTTCAAAGCCGGCTCACTCCGGCATTCTGGAGGCACCCGTCTTGAATATTCCACACTCAACGGCCTGAATCCGGCACCCCTCCAAGGGGATGACGTCTTTGACAACGCCGGCCATCCAGAATATACTTACTCTGATCCCTACTGTTTGGAGGACTCGAGTGAGGCGGGCGATAAAGATAAATATAACCCTTCCCCAGGACGAATTGGAAAGTATCGATAAATATGCCAAAGAAGAAAACACCACGCGAAGCGGTCTGATCTTGCGAGCCCTACGTTCGTTTATGAGAAGAAGAGAAGAGGAAAAGGCAGAGAAAGAAAGACGTTCGGTCATCAAGAGGGCGTCGCTGGACATAAAGAAGCTACGGACTAAAGCGGGGAAATGGGATGGAGTTGCTGAAATAAGAAGGTGGAGAGATTCAAGGTGAGAGAGTTCGTGATCGATGCCAGCGTTGCCGTCAAATGGTACACAACCGTTGGAGAAGATGATCTTGCCCAGGCGGATGGGTTACTCCAGGGCTATGTCGATGGTTCCTGTCAATTCATCGCTCCGACGTTGATCATCTATGAATTGGGCAACGCCTTGCGTTTCAACCCGAACTTCAAAGTCGCGGAAGTCAGGAGGGCGATTAAAGATTTCCTTGACCTGCAGATTACTCTGGAAGATTCCCACAAAATCTTGGAATCGGCTGTTGACCTTGCCTTCAGGCACTCTTTCACGGTCTACGACGCGGCCTATGCCGCTCTGGCTCAGATTCACGGAATTCCTATGATCACCGCAGACTATAGGTTTTATGACCGGGCAAAGGAACTTCCCTTCATTGAGGCTCTGAAAGATCTGAAAATATGAAGGGCTGCAAAACGTCGCCACTCATCTGTGCCGAAAACGATCGTTTGACAGGGATCTGCCCTCTCCGGCCCGCCGTCAACAGCAGCCAGGACGGCCGTCTTGGTTGAAAACCGCCCGATTCCGATCTACTGTTTACATACAAAGGTACTCAAAGGGAGGAGTCTTTTGACAAATCGCAGAATGGGCACGCTGACTTCCTGCTGCAAGGCCCATGGAATCATACTGGCTTACCTCTTCGGTTCTCAACGGGAGGCCGGAAAAGCTTATCTTCAAGGCCACCCGGTTCAGCCCACCGCCGCCTCTGACCTGGACATCGGCCTTGTTTTCAAAGTGCTTCCCGAAGCAAGGATGCAGGCCTACGGTGCCATATACGCGGACCTGGCAAGAATCTTCGATCCTTTCCCGGTCGATCCGATCTTTCTCCAGGAAACGAGCTACCTCTTTCAGTTCGAGGCCATCAAAGGCGAATTGATCTACGCTGAATCGGAACGGGATGTGGATCTCTACGAAGGGACTGTTCTAAGCTTCGCCTCGGACATCTCTTTCCACAAGGAGACATTCGAGAGAGAAGTAATGGAGGCCCTCGAAGATGGTTATTTCGAAATTGGATAAGGAGAGAATCCTGACCGGCCTTGCCCGGTTGCAGGAATACGTCTTGACCCTCCGCGAGTTCTCCGCCATGGAGGAGGACGATTTTCTCTCGGACAAAAGAAATCCAGCGGCTGTCGAGAGCTACTTACGGAGAGCCCTGGAGACCGTTTTCGACCTGGGGCGCCATATTCTCTCAAAGACGTTCGGCGTCAAGGAATTGGAATCCAAGCAGATTGCCCGCCTTCTGGGAGAAAAGGAAATCGTCTCCGGTCCATATTCCGAGACCCTCATCAGAATGGCGGGCTACCGGAACCGCATGGTCCATTTCTACCACGAGATCACACCGAAGGAGCTCTTTCAAATAGTGCGTGAACAATTGCAGGATATTGAACGGTTTGGATCCGAGATGCACACCTTCCTTAAGAAATACGACGCACGCGCCAAAATGAAAGAGCGATGACCGGTTCATCCCTCTGTGCCCTCCCGCCCACCTCTTTTGGATTCCTAAATGACAAGACATCACCCCTATGGCTGGGTCCTACGTGATTGATTCGCCGAGGAGTTCCCCCGTTTTTCGGAGCACATGTTCTAAGGTGCCTTGATTCGAAAGGATACTTCTTGATTCTCAAATGGGAACTCCCCTTGATCGCTCTTTTTCGATGGCCGAAGACCGCCCGAACCAGGAGGATGGGCTTTACATCCCAGAGAGCCCGTTCCACCTGCCAGGGGTTTTTCTACGAGGTGGCAACCTCCAACCGATTCTCGAAACTTAAGGCCGGTCCCGGACTTAGAGCCGGCAGAATCACCCGGAAGGTGCTCCCCTTGCCCTCTTCGCTCTCCACCTCGATCGTCCCGTGATGGGCCTCAACCACGGTCTTGCACTGGTAGAGCCCTATCCCGAGGCCCTCCTTTTTCGTGGAACCGAATGGTCTGAAGAGCAGCTTCTCGGCGACCTCCCTTGGGATCCCCGGCCCATCGTCCGAAACCGAAAGGACCACCTTCCCGTCACCATCCAGGAGGCGGGTCCTCACGGTGATGGTTCCACCTGCTTCCAGGGCATCAAAGGCATTGACAAGGAGATTGAGGACGACCCTCTCCATCTGTTCCCTATCCGCCATGACTCTCGGGATTTCAGCCAGATCGGTCTTGACCTTAACCCTCCCGTTGCCCCCCCTCCGGGCCAGTCGTCCCGCCACTTCCAGAACAACACCGTTCAGGCTTGTCTCTTGCAGATTCGGCCTGAGCCCTCCGCCGTTGCCGGATAGCCTCCCCATGAGGGCCTTCATCTTCTCCACACTTCTCCCGATCGTCTGGAGGGCGTCCTCTCGGAACTCGGGATCCCCCATGTGCTCGCCCGCATTCTCCAGGACCAGAGACAGGCTCGATACGAGATTCTTCAGGTCGTGAAGTACAAAGGAGGAAAGGCGGTAAAACACCTCCATCTCCCTGGCCATGACCAGCTCCTCTGAGAGCTTCGCATTCACGACGGCGCTGGCGATCTGGGCGCCGGCAGACCGCAACAGGTCGAGATCATCAGCCAGGAAAGGCTCCCCTGTTGTCTTCTCTCCCAAGAAGATCAGCCCCACCGCCCCTCTCCTTGAAACCATCGGCACTATCAAGGAGGGATTCAACCTGCTGAGAATCTCACGGTTGGCGGCAGCAAATCCCCGGGCCCAGGGAGCCACGGGCGCAAAGGGGGCCCTTTTCTCTTCCAGCCTTCTCAGGAAATCCTGGTCCGCTCTCAATCGATCCTTCTTGCCGTCTTTCCGGCCTGAAGCCCCGGGCCCCACGGGTACCATCGTCCCGTCAGGCGGCTCCTCGAGCAGCCACAGCGATGCTTCCCTCACACCCACCGAATCCCGGAGTACATCTACAATGGTTGAGACGAGCTTTTCGAGTTCGAGGTTCAGGCTGAGTCTCTCGGAAAACCTGAGCCATTCCTCCCTGTAATCGTACCGGCTCCGGTAGAAATGCCTGTTTATCATCGTCCTCGCCTTCGACCGGAGTCGGTCCGACAGCAAGAGGACCGCAAGGAGGAGAACGGCCGGGAACAAAAAGAGGATCTCAAGAGGATACCCCGGAACGATGTCAAAGAATCTCACACCTTGGCCCAACGAGGCCACGGCAACCAGATATCCCCCGGCAACGAGTACCGTGAAAGAGTTGTAGACAACGAATCTCGAGACGTACAGATCCGCCTCCATGAGGCGGTGGCGCACGAGAGAAAAACCGATCATCAGCGCGCAGATCACAAAGACCGACGACTCGAGCGGTATCATCCTCAGATTAATCCTGGAAAACAAGAGGACCTGGCTGGCCCCGTAGACAAGAAAGGCGAACAGTCCCCCCAGGCCGAGGCAGAAGGTCCTGATCCTGCTTCTCTGTACTCCCCCGGAACGGCGGACCGTGTGCTCCAGGCCGACCACAACCCCAACCGAGCCCGTCAAGACAAAGACGTAGAAAGCCTTCCCGGCCGTTCCCAGGGTCAGATAGGCGGGGTGATCCCCCGCGAAGACCCCGAGCAGGCCGAAGATGGCAGAGACGGCAAAAAAGACCGACCCGCCCAAGAAGACGGTAGCCGCCGCCTTCCACCCTTTTCCTCCATACCTGTCCCCCTCGCGGGCAAAGGCCATAACAAAAGCAAACCATGTCCCTGGAAGCAGGGATTCAGCCGCCAGGGAAACCCGGTTCCAGGCAAGGACAAGCCGAGTGCTCCTTTCGAGGTACATCAGGCTCATGAGATTCCCGAATTCCAGGAGACCAAGAAAACCCATTCCGAGAGCAAAGAGCAGGTTGACCGGGCTCCCCCTTCTCCTGAGAAAGACATAGCCCCCTATCCCCCAGAAAGCCAGGAAGCCGGCAAAGGCCGGCAGGTAGCAGATGAGTTTCATTCCTGTCATGATTCTTCCGGCAAAGGTAATCGAGCCGGGCCCACTAGTCGAGTCTTAACGCCTTTCCAGTTCCCAACCATCGGTGAGCCATTCGGCCATCTCATCGCGTGTGGACGGCTCCCCCTCCTCGGCCGGCCCCTTCCCGTGCCCCTGGTCCTTCCACTCCGGTGTATCCACTTTCAGGCTGAGCTCAAGACGCATCTCCATCCTGGCAGTTCCCACGGGTTCACCTCTCGGATCCCCTTCCGCGGCCCTCCTCACGGCTCTTTGAAGACACTGAGGGCAGACCGTGTGTATCTCACCAGGATCATCAAAGGGAGACTCCTCTCTGAGCTCACGATGGCATTCCAGACAGATTATCTTCATCTCTCCGCCCCCTCCTTCTGTCCTCTCCCACGATCACGAACCACGCCCACGAACACGAACCACGAATCACGAACACGCTCTTTATCCACGAACACGTACACGAACACGAATCCTCTCCCACAATCACGAACCACGCCCACAAACACGAACCACGAATCACGAACACGCTCCTTATCCACGAACACGAATCACGATCTTTCCCTACGATCACGAACCACGAACACGAGTCACGATCTTTATCCACGAGCACGCCTCACGAACACGATCCTTCCCCACGAACACGATCTCTCCCCCCCGTCGCCGCTCCGTTCTGTTGACACCTCCAAAGTCCCTTGGTATACTTACTTTTGAGTAAAGATTCTTCTATGAATGTAAAGACAGTATTTGAGAGCTGGCAACTCTTCTTTCTTACTGTCGGGAGGCAATCATGGCAATCTCAGTGCTGAGCTCAAAAGGCCAGACCACGATCCCGAAGTCCATTCGGGAGCTCCTGCAGATCGGCCCAAATGACCGCATCTCATTCATCCCGATGGATGACGGGAGTGTCCGAATTGTTCCCGTGAAAAGCTCCGCCAAAGCCCTTAAGGGATTCTTCAAGGACCCCAAGAGAGTGACATTGGAACAGATGAAGCTCGCGGTCCGGAAAAAGAGAGTTGAAAGGGCAAGACGGTCATGATCATTCTGGATACCAACATCCTGGTCCGCTATGTCACGCAAGACGATCCTGGACAGGCCCAACAGGTCAACCAATTGATCGAAGCCTACGATTCAATTCCAAACTCCATGTTGATTCCTGACGAGGTCGTTATCGAAGCCACCTGGGTCTTGAGTTCCTGCTATGAAAGACCAAGGGAGGAGATATACGCGTTTTTGAGCCAAATGGCACAGGTCGAGTCTTTCTCGTTTGAAGACGACGATCTGATGCGGGAAGCCATTCGAATATTCGGAGAGACACACTTGGATATCGCGGATATTCTCTTGGTAATCTTGGCAAGGAGACATAAATCAAAGCTTGTTACTTTCGACAATGAGCTCCGAAAAGCCTTCCCCCGATACACCAATTTACCTTCTGAAGTAGGTCACCAAACATAATCTTTCTCCCCCACTTTCAGGCCAGGGCCCCTAAATCATCAGGCAAAACCCCCACGACGTTGCAGGCCCGTCCACGCCTCACGCTTCACGACACGAACACGCCTCACGAACACGCCCCACGATCTTTTCCCACGAACACGCCCCACGATCTTTTCCCACGAACACGCCCCACGAACACGAATCACGATCTTTATCCACGAACACGTACACGAATCACGAACACGGTCTTTATCCACGAACACGCTCTTTATCCACGACCACGCTCCTTCCCTCACGAACACGCCTCACGAACACGAACCACGATCTTTATCCACGAACACGTCTCTATGCCTCTCACGAATCACGAACACGAACCACGAATCACGCTCCCTTCTCACGAACACGATCCCTCCCCACGAACACGCCCCACGAACACGAATCACGATCTTTATCCACGAACACGATCTTCTCCCACGAACACGAATCACGCCCCTTCCCTCACGATCACGAATCACGAACACGAGTCACGCTCTTTATCCACGAACACGAACCACGTTCCTTCCCCACGAACACGAACACGATCTTCTCCCACGAACACGCTCTTTATCCACGAACACGAACACGCTCTTTCCCCACGACCACGTTCTCTAATCCACACACACCGGCTCGGAATAGTCGCTCTCATTTCCGGACCTGTCCACAGCAGTGACGACAAAGCACAGGGGTTCGTCATACCCGTCGGGCAGGTCGAGTGCGAAGGTGTAGCTCGTATCAGGGTGCCGGATGGGCTCATCGTTTATCCTCTCGTACTCGCCCTGGTACACCATGTAAAGGTTGTAATGGCTTATGTCCGGTTCCGAATTGGGATTCCACGTGGCCGTCAACTCGACACTGGTCCACGACACAAGAGGAAACCAGAGAACCGCCAAAACAATCCCGAGAATTACTCCCTTTTTCACAGTCTTCCTCCTCCCTTCACGGTGACGCTTCGTGAGCCAAAAATCCACCGGCTGAATCTGCAACCTCTGAAAATAGAGGCCAAACCCAACCTGTGACTTCGCCTGTAAGGCGGTGGGGTGGCTTTCAAATACGTGACGAATCGACCATCACTGCTTGACCGGGTTGTCATTCTAATAGGCACCCTGTCATTCTAAGGAGCAGACCGACGAAGAATCACACCCGAATGCCTCCCGGCGGAGAGCCGCCTACTCGGTGCCTATGAACTTGGTCGAGGGAGCAAATCGATTGAATTCCAAAGAATATCGACAGCTTGTTGGAGTTGCCAAAGGATCTGCTGCGAAGGTAGGATACCACCTACGACTGGCCAGGGATCTGGCCTACATTGATGGATACTTGCCAAATCCCTGGAATAGTTCTCCTAATCACTCCTCACACCCCACGAACACGGCCTTTCTCTACGAACACGAACCACGCATCACGAACACGTCTTTTCTCCTTCCTCACGATCACGAACCACGAACACGCCTCACGATCCTTCCCCACGAACACGTTCCCTCCCCACGAACACGAGCACGAACCACGCATCACGAACACGTCTTTTCTCCTTCCCCACGAACACGACCCACGAACACGATCCTTTCCACGAACACGGCCTTTCTCTACGAACACGAGCCACGCATCACGAACACGTCTTTTCTCCTTCCTCACGATCACGCCCCACGAACACGCCTCACGATCCTTCCCCACGACCACGCTCCTTCCCTCACGAACACGAATCACGCTCTTTATCCACGAACACGTTCCCTCCCCACGAACACGATCTCTCCCTACGAACACGATCCTTCCCCACGAACACGTACACGCCTCACGAACACGATCTTTCCCCACGAACACGAATCACGATCCTTCCCCACGATCACGAGCCTCTTGACATCAAGGATAATTGATCTTATAATAGCCATAAAAATGGCCATAGAGGGCACGCTATGAAAGAAATCCAAGATTACATCCCCATAACCAAGGCGAAGAATATTCTGTTGGAGATAATCAGGAAAATCGAGAAGGACGATGACACCATCGCGATCACCAAGAAGGGGGTCCCTATTGCTGTCATTTTAAGCATGGAGAAGTACAAGGGGCTTCTCGAGACGCTGGACATCTTGAGCGATCCAGACGCCATGGCATCCCTCCGGAAATCGATCCAAGAGGCGAAGCGAAAAGAGTGGGTTCCCTATGAAGAGGTTTTCGGGAAGTGAAACAGTACAGAGCAAGATTTACCCCTGAGGCATCCCGTATCATAGCCCATCTCCCCCCAGAGGGAAAACGACTGATTAGAACTGCTATAGATGAATTGACCCTTCTGCCATTTAGGGGTGACGAATTACACATGGAGCTCTCTGGTTTCAGATCCTTGAAATCAAGAAGGTACCGCATCATATACAAGATCAACGAATCCTGCTCTTCGGTAGACATATACTATGTCGGCCAAAGAAAGGATGTATATGACAACTTCCGAGAGCTGTTGGAAAAGTGGAAGACAGAACCGTGAATTCAACTTCTTTTCAATACTTCAAATCACCTTCTCCCCGCCCCCGCTTCACGAACACGATCCTTCCCCACGAACACGTTCTCTCCCTACGAACACGAACCACGAACACGAATCACGATCTTTATCCACGAACACGATCTTTTCCCACGAACACGAGCACGAACCACGCATCACGATCTTCTCCCACGATCCCTTTCAGTCTTGAACTCACGGCTACATAGTGTTAACTCTACCATGTCCGCTTGGGCCGCTGTTTCGACCTTTCTAGGTCTCTCGATTCGGAGGATTCGGGATGAAATCGGTCAAGGAACTCGACGTCTTCAAACTGGCTCATGAGATGGCCTTGGAGATTTACGGCATTACCAGGAACTTTCCAGAGGAAGAAAAATTTGGACTCACATCACAAATGCGGAGAGCCGCCTACTCAGTGCCTATGAACTTGGTCGAGGGAGCAAATCGATTGAACTCCAAAGAATATCGACAGTTTGTTGGAGTTGCCAAGGGATCTGCTGCAGAAGTAGGATACCAACTACGACTGGCCAGGGATCTGGGCTACATTGATCATGATACCTGCCAAACAAATCAAATAAGCTACGACCGAATTTGCCAAATGCTCACAAAGCTTGCGAAATCCCTGGAATAGCTTTCCTAATCACGCCCCACGAACACGAACCACGCCTCACGATCACGGTCCTTTCGATCTTTCCCCACGAACACGTACACGAATCACGAACACGAATCACGATCTTTATCCACGAACACGTACACGCCTCACGATCACGGTCCTTTCGATCTCTCCCCACGAACACGAATCACGATCCTTCCCCACGAACACGTTCTCCTCACACGAACACGTTCCTTTCCGACGAACACGAGCACGCCTCACGAACACGCTCCTTATCCACGATCACGAACACGATCTTTTCCCACGACCACGCCTCACGAACACGCTCTTTATCCACGAACACGAGCACGAATCACGATCACCATCTTTATCCACGATCCCTCCCCACCAACCGGTCAAGGCCCACAAAAAGCACCAGGACAGAGACAAAAACCAGCCAGCTTATCACAATATGAGGTCTGTGTTCGGCCATTCGGGGGCCCACGTAATAGGCGAGGGCCGTGATTGCTGTAAGCCGAAGCGTGCTCGCGGCAAGGGAAATCGGAACGGCCGCACAGACGACAAGAAGCCTTTGACCCAGCCTCTCCCTGTAAAGGTACGCATAGGCAACACCGAAGACAAAATAGGAAAGGAGATACTGGACGCCGCTGCACCCGATGTTCACCTGCAAGACCGTCCCGGGCAGGTGGATCAACCAATCCTCTCTCAGAAAAGGGACCCCCAGTACGGGAAGAAGCACGGTCGACGCGGCCACCGTTACCCCCCTGATCCAGTCGGCAAGGGGCACATAGGCGCTCTCCGGCACCGGGATCATGAAGATCAAGAAGAAAAACGAAAAGGAGAGCTCCCTGAACATCCTCCATCCAAAAAACAGAATCACGAGGCCCGACAAAACGATCAGAAAAGAAAGACATCGGCCCGTGAACCAGTCCGCCCTCCAGGCAAAGAGAAACAGGATCAACCCGCCAGCCACCACCATCAGGCCCCGGCCCAACCCGTACCCTTCCTCGGTCTCTCTCAAGCGGCTTCTTTTTTGCCACGCGAAATAGACGGAGAGCAGCGGGACGAACAGGCCGTGGGAACTCCCCTCCCGGCTCAAGAGCGTACCGGAGAGCTCGGAAAGGGTAGCAGAATATAACACCGCCCCTACGAGTCCGATGCAGAAAAGCAGCCCTCCGAGCCTGAAAAACAGCGACTCCTCCGACAGCCTTCCAGAGAGGCGCAAACTCACCATCTATCCTTGATCTCCCACCAATAGGAATCCTTGATCGAAAACCACGGGACCTTGATCTTAACACTTCTGGAAAAATGTAATACACTGTAAGACATGAAGGCTGCTACTTTGACTATTCGATTAGACAAGAATCTCGATGAGTTGCTGACCAAGGCTGCCAAACGCTCTGGGAGAAACAGAAGTGAAATTGCTCGTGAGGCTTTGCGGCGACAACTCCGACTCGAGCAGCTCGAAGAGCTGAGAAAAACGGTTGCGCTATCCGCTGAAGCTCGTGGTTATCTTACCGACGAAGACGTGTTCTCCCGGATCTCCTGAGGATCTTTCCCGAGGATCTTTCCCCCTACAAGAAAGACCCCCGGCCCGCAACGACTCCGAGTTCTCGAAGCACCTCCCTCAAACCCTCCCTCCACGGCCGGGCAGCAATGCCGAAGACCTCGCCGATCTTGCTGCAGTCGAGAATCGACCGCATGGGCCTTCGAGCAGGGGTGGGATACTCTTCGGTTGTGACAGGAACCACCCTCGGGCCCGCGGAACCCTCCCAGGCTCGACTCCCGGCCACGATGGCCTTTGCAAATCCGTACCAGGTGGTCGAGCCACGGCCGCAGAAGTGGTAAGTCCCCCAGGAAAACCCGGGGCTTCCTGCGCGGATTCTATCGATCAGGACCCTTATGGCCTCCTCCAGATGGCCTGTCCAGGTGGGGCATCCATGCTGGTCTGCGACGACCCTGATCTCCTTTTTCTCTCGGGCCAACTCGAGCATTGTCTTTACGAAGTTCCTGCCGTGGCTGCCGAACAACCACGACGTGCGCAGGATGATGTGTCTATCCAGGCGGCTCCGGACGGCTTCCTCCCCATCCCATTTGCTCCTGCCGTAGACGTTAATGGGATTTGCCGGATCGTCCTCTCGGTAAGCCCGCCCTGCCCGGCCGTCAAAAACGTAGTCCGTGGACAGGTGCACAAGAGGAATCCCAAGGGTCCGGCAGGCTTCAGCCAGGTTGGCCGGTCCGTCCCGGTTCACGGCAAAAGCGATCCCAGGCTCAGACTCGGCCCTATCCACGTCCGTGTAAGCGGCACAATTGACTACCGCTCCGGGTCGGGCTTCCTTGAGGCAATCGAGAACCTCTCTGGGCTTTCTGATGTCGAGCTCAGGCAGGTCGAACCCTCGGACAAGATACCCCGCCCTCTCAAGGCCCGGCTGAAGATCACGGCCGAGCATCCCCAGGTTTCCAACAACGACTATTCTCATCGACACGGACCGCCATCTCCGACCACCGGTCTCCCGGGGGCTAACCGCCCTGCTTGCAGTACCACCTGTAGGTCGACTCTATCCCGGCCTCAAAGTCTATCTTCGGCGACCAGCCGAGCGACTTGAGTCGACTGACATCCAGGAGCTTCTGTGGTGTCCCGTCAGGTTTCTCCCGATCCCAAATGATTTCTCCCTCAAAACCCACGACCCTGGACACCGAATCGGCCAGCTCCCTAATGCTCTTATCGGTACCGCAACCTACGTTGATCAGAGGCAGGCGGACCCCTTCGTCGTGAGCCGCAGCAGAAGATGCCGAATCTCCCATGAACCTTCCGAAACACAGATCATCAAAGGTCTGATCACTCCGGCACATCAGAAACACACAGGCACCGGCCAGATCGTCGACATGGAGCAGCTCACGCCGGGGAGTTCCAGTGCCCCAGAGGGTTACGCCAGGATTAGGGATTAAGGGATTATGGGGCAAAGATCGAGGTAGAACATGCCCGTGGTAATGGGAAATGGCGGTAAGGTTAGCCCGGAGGTCATTCGGGATGGGGCCGAAACAATTTTCATCACGAAGGATGCCTTCCCAGTCTCCGTGTGCGGCGAGCTTTGCGAGATGAAACTTCCTTATCAGGGCGGGCAGAACATGACTGGTCTCCAGATCGAAGTTGTCTCTTGGACCGTAAAGGTTTGTCGGCATTACAGCCAAAAAGCGGGTCCCGTACTGGCGGTTGTATGCCTCGCACTGGATTATTCCTGCGATCTTGGCCACGGCATAGGGTCTGTTTGTCGGTTCCAGGGGGCCCGTGAGAAGGTACTCCTCCCTCATCGGCTGGGGGCAGTCCCGGGGATAGATGCAGGACGACCCGAGAAAGACGAGGCGCTTCACCCCCGCCTTCCAGGCCGCCTGGA
>JAFDHF010000057.1 GCA_019308905.1 Deltaproteobacteria bacterium | reverse complement strand
ATCGGGGTGGTGTCCAGGAGTGGAACGCTGACCACGGAGATCACGGCGAGCCTTGTGGAGGAGGGGCTCGGCCAGAGCACGGTCGTCGGTATCGGCGGGGACGGCGTTGTCGGATCGACCTTTCTCGACATATACAGGATGTTCGAGGAGGATGAAGAGACCGTGGGCGTTGCTTTTGTGGGGGAGATCGGAGGGACCATGGAGGAGGAACTGGCAGCCTATATCGGCCGGGGCGGTACCAAACCCGCAGTCGCCTTTATTGCGGGGCGGAATGTACCGGAAGGAAAGCGCCTCGGCCATGCCGGCGCGATTGTGGAGGGTAACCGGGGAACGGCCGAAAGCAAGATCGGAGCCCTGACAGAGGCGGGGGTAAAAGTCGGCGAGGTGCCCTGGGATCTCGGAAAGCTGATGAAGGAGATGATCTGACACCCTGCTGAGCTTCTCTTCCCCTTCGAGCTCCCTGCCCGAAGCTGCTACCCGCCTGGCGCAAGGCCTGTCACCGGATAGAACGCCCGGAAACCATGATCAATCGGAGAATTTGACCGAGGAATAGTGCTGTGCTATAAGGAAAAAACAGTAGGGTAGTGCGAGAAAGGGGGTGAGAGGCGACTTCGGCACGAGGAAAGGGGGTGAGAGACGGGCTCGTTGGAATCAGGGAAGGTGAGAGAGGGGCGGGTCGGCCCGCGGCTCGTTGCCGGCCCGAACCAGGAACCGCTTGATTCAAAGGAGGGAAGACAATGAAAACGAAGCTCAATCCTGCAAGGAGTGTTCTTGTCATAGCCTGTGTCATAGCACTCGTGGGCTCGGTTGCGGCCGGGACCGTGTTTGCCGGAGAGTGCGAGAATCCGGATACGCTCACCTATGCGGCCATGTCCCAGGAGCGGGCTCCGGTGGTGGCCAAACGCGTGGCCCCCATGCTCGATTACATTGCAAAGGTGACGGGGAAAAAGGTGGACTTTTACATGACCACTTCTTATGCCGCTCAAATCGAGGCCATGCTCGGGGGGTTTGCAGATATCGCCAATTTCGGTCCCTTTGCCTATGTGCTGGCCACCGAAAAGGCTCCTGGAAAGATAAGGGTGTTTGCCACTTATACGGTCAAACCGATGCCGGAGCATTTTGTGCCGGGGGGGCCCTCTTACAAGGGGATCCTGGTATCGAAGAAGGGGTCTCCCTATACCTCGATTGAAAAGATAAAGGGGGCTGTTGCGGGTTTTCCAGATCCAGGGAGTACTTCGGGCTGGTTGGTTCCAAACGTGCTCTTTACCAAGACCCAGCTCGGTGGTATGCCGCTCGATAAGTATTTCTCAAAGCTGGTCTTTACGGGATCGCACGATGCCAACATACTGGCAGTGCTGGAGGGGCGAATCGATGTGGCATTTACATGGGATTCAGCCCCATTCAGGCTCTGGAAGCGGGGGGAGATGGGGAAGCCTGCAGATGAGTTGAACCTCCTGTGGAGCTCCCCTGATATCCCACTCGACCCGTACTCCTACAGGACAGGCCTGTGTCCCGACATAAGGGCGAAGATAGAGAAGGCCTTCCTCACCTGGCATGAACAGCCCGAGTCGAAGGATTTCTTCGATTCCATCGGGGGCACCAAGTTCGTGCCCATGAAGGATCAGGACTACGATGTGATCCGGGAGCTTTACGAGGCCAAGAAGAAGATGAAAGAGTAAGGCCTGCTGCAACGGCTCTGGTTCTCTGAGAAGGTGGGGAGGGACCCCCTTCTCACCTTCTATCTCTTCTCATGTTTCGGGGGGTGGGAAGCTCGGATCTGGAAAAACGCCGAGAAAAAGGTAATTCAATGGAAGCATTGGTCGTCGAGAATCTGCAAAAGACCTACCCAGACGGTACGAGGGCTCTCAAAGGGGTGAGTGTCAGGGTGGACAAGAAGGAATTTGTCGGCCTCATCGGTCTGAGTGGTTCAGGAAAGTCGACCCTTTTGAGGTGCATAAACCGTCTGGTCGAACCCGATTCCGGGAAGGTCTTCTTAGAGGGCATTGAAATCACGAGTCTGGGTAAGAGAGAGCTCCGCCACGCCCGGAGAAAGATGGGCATGATCTTTCAGGAATTCAACCTGGTCGAAAAACTGACGGTAATCCAGAATATCCTTTCCGGGCGGCTCGGTTATACGAGTCTGTGGAGGAGTGTGCTGCGTAGGTTTCCAGAGGCAGATGTGAGAAGAGCCGTGGAGATCAGCGAGGTTGTGGGAATCAGGCCCTATCTGTACAAACGGGCCGACGAGCTGAGCGGTGGCCAGCGGCAGCGTGTGGGTATTGCACGCGCCTTGATCCAGGACCCGAGGCTGCTTCTGGTAGATGAACCGACTTCGAGCCTTGATCCGGCAATAGGGCATGACGTAATGAACGAATTCCATCAGATATCCAAGAAGCTGGGCGTTCCGGTGTTGATCAGCATTCACGATGTCAATCTGGCTCTGGAGTATGCGGATAGGATCGTCGCAATGCGTGACGGAACGGTCGTTTCCGAGGGTAGGGCGGACGAATTCGACCAGAAGAGGCTCGAGGAGGTCTACCGGTACAAGATCTGAGGGAGTCAACGCCAGGCCGATGAGGAAGGGGGAGTTATGGCTCCATCTGGTGAGGAGAGAGGCCTAGGGATATACCGGTATCTTCTGCTGTTGGCTCTGACCGGCGTGATGGCCTGGTCTACCTACGGGGTTTTCGTTGTGGGGACGGACTGGAGAAAGGTCGGTGATCTCCAGCAGGTATGGCGGGCGATTACCCGGTTCTTTCCCCCCAACTGGCCGTATGTGCTCGAACTGGGCAGGGCTACCTTCGATACTTTCTTGATTGCCGTGATCGGGACCTTTCTGGCACTCATACTTGCACTGCCCGTGGCCTGGCTCGCCGCCAGGAATATCACCCCTTTTGCGCCTGTCACCTACCCTATTGGAAGGTTCATCATGACGGTCTCCAGGTCAGTTCACGAGGTCGTCTGGGCCTTGATCTTTGTTGCAGCCCTGGGGCTCGGGCCCTTTGCGGGGATCTTGGCACTTGGAGTGCGCTCTATCGGATTCATGTCCAAGCTGACTGCAGAGCAGATAGAGAATATCGATTACCGCCCCATCGAAGCGATCCGATCCACTGGGGCGAGCGGTGCGCAGGTGGTCCTCTACGGGATCATCCCCCAGATCCTGCCCCTCTTCATCGGGAGTGCGATCTTTCAATGGGATATCAATATCCGGAGGGCGACGATCATAGGGATCGTGGGTGGAGGCGGTCTGGGGCTTATCTTCAGCATCAAGATGATGGCCTATCAGTACACCAACGCGACCGCTGTGCTGGTTGCAATCCTCGGGTTGGTCCTGCTGGGTGAGTTCGTCTCGACCAAGCTCCGGACCATGCTCACCTGAGGCGCCATGGAGGTGGTTTCAGAGTTGCCACACCGAGACCATCAGAGGAGATCGGCAGACTCAACGGATGAGGGGGAGAGCGCACTCAGGACGGGTTTGTCGGGTTACCTGGGCGTGCTCTTCTTCCTCGCCTTTGTGGTCTGGTCCCTTCACTACCTCAATATCCCTCTGAGCCGCTTCACGGGGATGTTCGGCCCACTGGGGCACAAGTTCTCGCAGCTCTTCTGCCCTCCTGATTTCAAATACATACAGAACATGGGTATGCTGAAGTCGATCGTTGAGACCTTCCAGCTCGGTTTCTTCGGTACTGTTGTCGGTCTGGCGCTCTGCGTGCCTCTTGCGTGGTTTGCCGCCCTCAACATGACACCAAACAAATGGATACTCTATCCTCTGGGGCGAGGTATCATCATCGGTGCCCGGTCGATCTATGAGCTGATCTGGGCGATCCTCTTCACCATGATTCTCGGTTTCGGCCCTCTTGCAGGGGCGGTTACCTGCATTCTGGCAACCATCGGGTTCTGCGGAAAACTCATGGCAGAGGAGATCGAAGACATCCGCATCGGACCCGTGGAGGCCATCAGGGCGACAGGAGCAGGCGAGATCAAGGTCTTTCTCTACGGGATCTATCCCCAGGTTGAGACGGCCTGGACGGGGATTGCCATTTACGGCTGGGATTCCACATTCCGGATGGCAACCATACTGGGATACGTAGGGGCCGGTGGGATCGGTATGTACCTGCGAGAGACCATCGAGACACTGGCCTATGAGAAGACCGGTATGACCCTGCTGGTCATTATCGGCCTCGTCGTCGTGAGTGAAGTGGCCTCGGCCTATGCACGACAGAGGGTAGCCTAGCCGGTGGAGAGTATCGATTCATGGATGGTTCGATAGAATCCCATGATTTGCAAGAACTCAGGTCCTGCCGGATTCCGCGGGACTTTTTTTTCATTTCCGCGGCTCTCTGCCCCAGGAAGGCGGTCTCTGGCGTGAGAGGTGGCCACCGGTGGGAAACGGGCTTCTTCGGCCTGTAGGAGGGAAGAGATGAAGATACTCTGTGTCGGCGCTGCCGGGCAGATCAGTCGGGAGTCTCTGAAGGACCTGATAGAGTTCGGTGATTTCGATCAGATCACCATCGGCGATGTGAACGAGGAGGCGGCTCGGCAGGTCAGGGAAGAGGTGGGCGATCAGAGGGTCGATTTTGTCCACCTGGACATCACGGATACCGCGGGATCGGTTGAAGTGATGAGGGGATATGACGTGGTCATGGCCGGCCTTCCCATCGCACTCGACACGCTGCTGGTCGATGCTGTTATGGCCGCCGGCGTGAGCGGTCTCGATGTCACCGGGATGGGACAGACCTATTTTGACTACGATACCAGGGCGAGACAGGCAGGGATCATATTCGTGCCCGGGGTCGGGATGACTCCGGGTACGACCAATATCCTGGCCAAATACGCTGCGGATCAGATGGAAGAGGTGGAAGGGATCTATATCAGTCACGGGGCGTTTCGGGCCATCGCCCCTTCACCGGGACTCAGTTCTACCACCTTTCTTGAGTACGATCCCGCCATGCCGGGCCGCGTTGTTTACGACAGGGGGAGATACCTCCAGGTTCCTCCCTTTTCGCTGGAGAAAAAGATAGAGCTTCCCGAACCCTTTGGTTCTCTCCCCCAGTATATAATCCCCCACCCGGAGGTTCACACCCTTCCCAGGTATATCGAGGGAGTGAAGCGGATCGAGGTGAGAGGGACCTGGCCGGAAAAAAACATGAGGCTCATCAAGGCTCTCTACGAGTATGGATTCCTGAGAAACGACAAGGTGAAGATCAGGGGAATTGAAATCGGGTCAAGGGATTTCGTTGCCGCCTACCTCGACCAGGCCCCTGAGGGGAAGGAACAGGATCTCTGGGGTTATGCCCTCCACGTGGAGGTAGTCGGCACACGGCAGGGGAGAACCGTCCGCCATATCCTCACCACCTCCAATCCACCAGGCGAGGTGGAAGGCTGGGAGGGCCCCAGGGCGTATACAAGGAGTGTGGGAGTTCCCCTTTCCATCGGTGCCCAGATGATCGCATCGGGTCGGGTCAAGACGAGAGGAGTGGTCGCTCCGGAAGGCGCTTTCGACCCGGCGGAATTCATTGGAGAGTTGGCCAGGCGGGGAATCATGGTCAGGGAAAGGATAGAGGAGGATCATACGGTTGCCTGACGGGCTGACTGATCCGGATCTCTTCCGGCTCGTCCGGATAGGGACAAGACAAACGAACAGGAGGTAATTGCCGTCGAATTTCCCTTGGTCATTCTGCTTCTTTTCGGCGGGATCTACGTGGGCTGGAATATCGGGGCCAACGACACGGCAAACTGCATCGGTACGGTCGTCGGCGCGGAACTGATCCCGTACCGGAGGGCTGTCGCTCTGGTTGCTGTCTTTGCATTTCTGGGAGCGGCCCTGCAGGGGCACCATGTGATGAAGACCATCGGTAAGGGCATAGTGACCGAGGAGCTTCCTTTTGCGGCGGTATTTGTGGCTCTGGTATGCGGGGGGGGCTTTGTGACCCTGGCCACCTTTTTCAAGATCCCTGTGTCGACCTCCCAATCGATGGTCGGCGGTGTGGTCGGAATCGGACTAGCTGTTGGTGCGAATGTCGATTTTTCGAAGTTCGTCACCATCCTTGAGAGCTGGGTGGTCTGCCCGGCCTTGACTCTTGCTCTTTCATGCGGCATTACCCGCCTGCTCGGTTCGCTCCTCGGAAGGCTGAAGGGGAGTGTTATCTTTGTCCAAAATCTCCTGGGGTGGCTGGCAATTCTCTCAGGCTGCTACGTGGCCTACTCCATGGGGGCCAACAATGCCGGGAACGCTGTGGGTCCCATAGCAAACCTGGGGATTGTCCATCCGAGAACACTGGTAGCCATAGGTGGCGGTGCTTTGGCACTCGGTTCGATTACCTACGGAAGGAAGGTGTCCGACACGGTGGGCAAGGGCATCACGTCCCTCGACCTGTCCGGTGCCTTTGCAGCCCAGATGTCTTCGGCCTTTGGAATTCATCTCTTCTCCATCATGGGGATTCCGATTTCGACCTCTTCGGCGGTTGTGGGGGCGGTTGCAGGAACCGGCCTGGCCAAGGGAGCCAGATCGATCAGCAAGAAGACCGTCCTCACCATCCTTGCCGGGTGGGTGTTGACCCCGTCCTTTGCCGGGCTGTCCTCGTTCCTCCTGTATCGGGGGGTTTTTCTCCTCGAATGAACCTGCTCCAGAGGATTCTCGGAGTCGGTCCTCTTTGCCGGCGACAAGCCGCCCTCGCCGGTGGTATACTATGGGGAGCGGGCCTGGAGCCTATGGGCGACTACAGCTCTGCCAGAGGGAGGGAGCGGCGTGATCTTCAAGAAAGAGAAAGAGGTGATCGAGCTGATCATCAAGCACCTGGACAAGGTGGAAGAGACACTGGCCACTGCAAAGAAGTGCATAGAGACCTACATCACGGGCAACATATCCGAAGCAAAGGTTCTGGCCCTCAAGGTAGACGGGCTGGAAACGCAAGCCGACTTCATCCGGTACAACATTCGCGACCGGCTCTATTCGGGTGCCTATCTTCCCGCGATCCGAGAGGACATCTACCATTTGGTGGAAAGCATCGACAAGGTCGATGACGCTGCCGAGGCGTGCTGTGATTTCTTCTTGGATCAAAGGCCGGAAATTCCGCAGGAGATGAGGGAACAGTTTCTCCGTGTGGCTCAGGAATCCTTTGCCACCATGGGGGCCCTTAAGGAGGGCCTGCTCGAGTATGTAGGTGGAGAAGGGGATGTGGATTTCATCAGGGAAAAGGCCAAACAGGTGGGGATCAAAGAGTCGGATGTGGACAAGATCGAATGGGACCTGACCAGGCAGATATTCACAGCTCCCCTCGATTATGGCCACAGGATTCATCTGAGGCTTTGTCTCGACACGATTGTGGAGATCTCCGACCGGGCAGAGGACGCCGCCGATCTGCTTGAGATGGTGACCATGAAGTCGAGGGTATGATTCAGGCCGACTCCTTTGGGACCTCTGTTATCTTTTGCCGGAGGGGAGATTCCGGCTGCTTCTCTCCCGCATGCGCAGGATCTTGACGACCTGGTTGAGAACGAGGCGGGCCACCTCTTCCTTGGTCATGAGGGGCAGGTTCTTGACCTTTCCCCGCCTGTCGAGGATCGTGACGATGTTCGTGTCGACTTCAAATCCCGCCCCCTGCCGGCTGACATCATTGGCTACAATGAGGTCGGCGTTCTTTGCCTGGAGCTTGGCACGGGCGTTTTCGACGACTGCCTCGGTTTCGGCAGCAAAACCCACCAGGATTCTGTCTTCCTTGACTTCCCCGAGTTCTTTGAGGATGTCCGGGTTTCTTTCGAGCTCCATGAGGTAGGTCTCCTTGCCCTGTTTTTTCATCTTACGGACAAAGACCTCTTTCGGCCGGTAGTCGGCTACCGCAGCGGCCATTATCACCACCGAGCAATCCCTGTAGTGGTCGAAGACGGCGGCTCTCATGTCAGCCGCGCTTCTCACGGAGACAAAGAGGATGTCTCTCCGGGGAGGGGGGATCAGGCTCGGCCCGCTGACGAGAACCACCTCTGCTCCCCGGCGCCTGGCTATTCTGGCTATGGCATAGCCCATCTTTCCGCTGGAGCGGTTCGTGATGTAACGGACCGGATCGACACCCTCCACGGTCGGTCCTGCAGTGACCAGTAAGCGCTGCCCTCTAAGGTCCTTTTCCGTCAAAAGGTCCTCCATTCTCTCGACAATCTCGCCTGTCTCCGCCATTCGACCCCTACCCGTGGCCCCACAGGCGAGATCTCCCTTCTCTGGCTCCACCCACTCGTATCCGCGAACCCTGAGCTTCTCCAGATTCTGCTGCACAATCGGGTTCTCCCACATCCGGGTGTTCATCGCAGGGACCAAGAGAAGCGGGCACTTGAGAGCCGTCACCAGGGTCGAAAGAAGGTCATCGGCGATCCCGCCTGCTATCTTGCCGATAATGTTGGCCGTGGCCGGCGCGATTACGGCCAAATCGGCCATGTCGGCAAGAGCGATGTGACCGATGTCACTCTCCCAGACCGGTTCGAAGAGATCCAGCGCGACCCGGTGACCGGAGAGGCTTTGAAATGTGAGCGGCCTCACAAACTCCTGAGCGTGTCTGGTCATTACCACACGGACATCTGCCTCTCTTCGTCTCAATTCTCTGAGAAGTTCCACCGACTTGTATGCCGCAATTCCCCCTGTTACGCCCAGAATAACAGTCCTGCCTTTCAACATCGACTCCCTCCGGAAAAAGAGAACACCGCCGGTCGGTTGCCCCGAGATGTCGCTCTCCATCTCTGTGGGAGATTCCTGATTCTAATCGGGCTTCTCCCTCGAAATCCGGGGTGCCGGTGCCCCCAAAAGCACTCAGGCGTGCCCTGTTATGTCCATATTCCATTGCAGATGACGCAGCACACCTTCGGCGATATTGGTGACGTGATCCCCGATCTTTTCCATATTATCGACAAAATCGATGAACACGATGCCTGAGAGCAGATTGCAGGTCCCATTGCTCAACCTCTGAATGTGGTTTTCTTTGAGTTCGACTTGAAGTTCGTTGAGACGGCCTTCGGCCTCTATGATTCTTTCTGCTGAGAGCACATCGTGTTTTCTCAGAGCCGTTATGGCGTTTTCGAGCATCGAGAAGGCGATGTTCACGATCTCTTTCAACTCGTCGATCGCACTGACGGTAAAAGGAAGCTTTTCGTCGATTTTTCTTTCGGAGAGTTCCAGGATGTTGATGGCATGATCCCCGACCCTTTCAACATCGTTCACCGAGTGGAGGAGGACCGGGATCATCTCCGCCTCGGGCTTTTCGAGGTTCTTTTGGGAGAGCTCGACGAGGTATTGGGTGATCTCCTTTTGAAGGTTGTCGACTGCATCCTCCTGTTCCCTTATCCTGACAAAGGGTTTCGTATCGTTGTCGACGAAGCTCTTCACAGCATTTCGCAAGGCGTCGCGGGCAATGTCGATCATTCTTGTTATTTCATTGATCGTCTGCTCCAAGGCAAGAGAGGGGGTCTCGAGAAGGTGTTTCTCCAGGTATATCGGTCCGATATCGACCGTGCCGGGTTTGACTCGCGTGAGCCGTATGGCCAGCTTCTCGAGCACGTCTATCAAAGGCAAGAACACAAAGAAGGAGTTGATGACATTGAAAACGGTGTGCGAAAGGGCTATGTGGAGCATGATGTTCTCTGTCGTTACAGGCCCTGGAACCATGAGTTCGATCAACCGGCCGTAGGCTCCGGTATACACAGGGGCAATCATGTAACAGACGCCGATAATGTTGAGCAATGCGTGGGCCCGTGCGGTCCTCCTGGCGTTTGTGTTCCTTCCGATAGCCGAGAGTTCGGCAGTGACCGTTGTTCCGATATTGTCACCGAGGATAATCGGGATTGCCGTCTGAAAGTCGATCAACCCGGAGAATGCCATTATCTGGAGGAGGGCAATGGTTGCGGAAGAGCTCTGAAAGAGCACGGTTACGACAACCCCGATCAGGATACCGAGAATGGGATGACTCCCAAAGGTGAGAAAGGCGTCCTTGAGTGCCTGACTCTCTCTCCACGGGACAAAAGCATCCTTCATGAACCCCAGTCCTGTAAAGAGAAGACCGAAGCCGAGAATGAACTGCCCCCACATCCTGGTCGAACGCGTCTTTCCCAGCATGGTTACGAAGAATCCGACCCCTATGGCGGGCAGTGCATAGCTGGTGATTTTGAAGACGGCGAAAAACGAAACGAGCCAGGCCGTAACCGTCGTGCCGATGTTGGCTCCGAGTATGATGGAGATGGCCTGCTTCAGCGTCAGAAGACCCGCATTGACAAAGCCCACAGACATCACGGTCGTGGCACTGGAGCTCTGAATAAGGCAGGTCACTATGGCTCCCACAAAGAGGCCTATGATCGGCTGCTTGGTCAGGATGTGGAGGGCGTTTCTCAGCCGATCACCGGCGACCTTTTTCAGACTGTCGGACATGGTCTTCATTCCGAGGAAAAAAAGGCCCAGTCCACCGATGAGATTGAAAACAGTCTCAGCTGCCATTGGCAATCCTCGGGGGATACCAGAGAGGAAGTCAAGCCCCCCGGACCGTGAATCTCATTTGAACGCCATCATGGCCGTCTCGATCAAGGCACGGACAGGGGATGAAAGGTACTTGTCTCTGTGATAGACCATGTACAGATCCCGCTCCATACGCGCGTCCAGGAAAGTGTGGGTAACCAGGGCTTTCATCCTGATCTCCTTGAGAACCACTCGCCGGGAAATGATGGAAACTCCGAGGCCGCTCTGGACCGCGGCCTTGATGGCCTCGTTGCTTCCGAGTTCCATGACCACCGTGATGGGAACCCGGAACTTCTCGAGTGTTTCCTCCGTCACCTCTCGGGTGGCGGATCCTCGCTCCCGAAGGATGAATCGTTCCCCCTTAATGTCACGAACCGATAGTTCCTTTTTTCCCACCAGGGGATGGTTGCCGGATGTGATGAGCACCAGCTCTTCCCTGAAAAAGGGGAGCACCGCGAGCCTGTCCTGATGGTGGACCCTGGCGACAAAGCCAAGATCCTCTTTGAAGGAGAGGATGTTCTCGGTGATCCTGAAGGAGTTGCCCAGATGCATGCGGATTGAGATATGAGGGTATTTCTTCGAGAATCGGTTAATGATCTCGGGAACATAGTAAGCTCCCAGGGTGAGACCTGCACCGATATTCAGGCTGCCCGTCTTGATCTCCTGGAGGTCCTGGAGGGCCGACTCGGCCTGTTTGGAGAGCTCCAGAATCCTGGCGGCATAGTCGAAGAGAACCTTTCCCGCCTCGGTGAGGATCACCTTCTTGCCGACCCGATCGAAGAGCCTGGTCCGGTATTCCTCCTCGAGCCTGTGAATCTGGATACTCACCGCCGGCTGGGTGAGGAGGAGCTCGTTCCCTGCCTGGGTGAAGCTCCCGTTCTTGCTCACGGCGTAAAAGATCTCAAGCTGATGGAGGTTCATATTTGTCGCAGTAATGGCCTTGATAAAGACTATTAATTTGACGAATGGCTCAAAGTGTTCTAATTTATATAGTTTACTTGCCGGGGAGTCAATCTGTTTTTGATTCGCGGTGAGGGGCGGAAGGGAAGAAGCCGGATTCGTGAACCCGCAAAAAGGGGGCGGAGATGTTGGAGTTTCTTTTTAAGAAGCAACAGCACGTTGAACGACTCATCTACCAGTACCTGGAGACTTTGAAGCAGGCTCAGGAGAATTTCCTCAAGGCGGTCAACGTGTACTTCAGCAAGGGTTTTTCCGAGGACTTTGAGTTTCTCATCAACCAGACCCACAAAGTCGAGTCAAAGGCCGACGACATCAGAAACGAGATCGAAACCATGATGTACGAGAAGGCGCTGATTCCGGAGTCGCGGGGGGACATTCTCGGCCTGCTCGAAGCTATCGACCAGATTCCCAGCCTCTTCGAACTCATTCTTTACATGATCCAAACCCAGAGGCTCGCCACCCCTGATTTCCTGGTTCTGGACATCCGGGAACTGCTCCGTGTCTCCCTAGAGTGTTGCGATCTGCTGGTCAAGGAGGTGGATGCCCTTTTCAAGAAGTCGGGAGACATACGGTCCCTGGTCCTTGCCATAGACAACAACGAGAGCCACTGCGACCACATCGAACGAAGGATCATCACCAAGATTTTTGACTCTCATATCGACCCGTTTCAAAAGATTCAACTAAAGGAGATGATAATTCAAATGGGGGAGATCTCAGATCAGGCTGACCGTGTTTCACGCCGCGTCCATATCATCAGTATCAAGAGGCAGGTGTGATGGTCTCTCTTCTCGGAGGTATTTTCCTGGGATGGTCCCTCGGGGCCAATGATGCGGCCAACGTGTTTGGGTCAGCGGTCTCTTCAAGAATGCTCCGCTTTTGGACGGCGGCCATTCTGGCATCGGTCTTTGTGGTCCTGGGTGCCCTCCTCGAAGGTCGAGCCGGGATCGAGACGTATGCGGGGCTGACGAAGATGACCCTCTCCCTGGCCGTGGTTTCATCGGTCGCCGCTGCGGCTGCGGTGACCGTGATGACCTTCCTGGGGCTCCCTGTTTCGACTTCGCAGGCCGTGGTGGGGGCCATCCTCGGCATCGGGATCTTGAACCGGCAGATCAATATGGCCGGCTTCGGCAAGGTGGTGGCCTGCTGGTTCGGCACCCCGGTGGGCGGGGTGGTCATTGCCGTCATCGTTTACAAATTGCTTGCACTCCTATACAACAGGATGAGGCCGAGTCTCTTTCAGGCCGACATCGGGCTCCGCCTATGCCTGATCGGGGCGGGGTCTTATGGAGCCTATGCGCTCGGTGCGAACAACGTGGCCAATGTGACGGCTGTTTTTGTGAGCGCGGGGGTGCTGACGGTATTCATGGCGGTTCTCTTGGGAGGGCTCAGCATAGCCCTTGGAATAATGACGTTCAGTCGGGGCGTCATGGAGACTATTGGCAGGAAACTGGTCAAGCTTGATCCCTTTTCCGCCCTTGTAGTCGTCCTGGCAGAGGCCATAACGGTCCATATTTACACCTTTCTGGGCGTCCCGGTCTCCACGTCTCAGGCCGTGGTGGGAGCGGTCTTGGGCATAGGGATTGTGAAGGGCATCAGGACGATTCGCCGCCAGACCCTGGTCAACATCCTTCTTGCCTGGTTCCTGACACCCGTGGTGGCCTGCTTCCTGGCCCTGATGATCGACTTCGCCATTCATCTCAGGTACGTGCCGTCCCCGTAGTCCGGACAGGGAGAGCCGTCGATGTGCTGCCCGTTGCCGACTCCTGCCCGTCCTCTCCATTTGCACGATCGAGGATGGGTGCGACAGGGTTTGGACCATGGCAAGACGAAAGGGGCGGGCTCCCGGGATGGACGGACCGACCGAGTCTGCCGGAATCGCCCATTTCATGGAAGACCGTAACCTTCTGGCCGATAAAGGAGTCTGAACGGTCTTGCTGGATGTGAGGTTTTGAGGCGACCATGAGGATCCGCGTCCGTTTTTTCGGCTCGTTTCGTGATCTGGCAGGGGAGGAGATCCACATGACCGTGGCCGACGGTCTGGTTGTGGCCGACGTGGTACGCCTGCTCCAGGAGAGGATCGAAGGGTTTGCCGACGATTTCGACGATGAGACCCTGGTCGTGTTGAACGACAGGGTGGTCCTTCGCAACAGGGGCGAAATGGAGCCCAAACAAGTCAAGGAAGGGGACGTGATCGGAATATTCCCGGCGGTCAGTGGAGGGGCAGCGATCTTAACGGGCGAGACCGGAATGGCCCGAAGCCCACTCGCAGGCCGTCTCGATCAGGACCTGAAGGGGCTGGGACAGGTACTTTTCCCTGTGGTGGATCATATAGAATTTCCGCATCAGTGACACACCGGCCAGAGGAACGGCCTTCAACGTGCCCCGCTCGATCTCGCCTCTGGCCACTCTCTCTGAGATGAGAGAGAGGCCGATTCCCCGCTCCACGGCCCTCTTTATCGCCTCGTTATTGGAGAGTTCCAGGGTCATGAAGACTGAGACGGCGTGATTCTTGAGAAAATCGTCTACGATATTCCTGGTGGCGGAATCGCTTTCGTGCATTACAAATGACTGGCCTTCCAGGTCGTCGGGTTCAACGGCCTCCCTCCTGGAAAAGGGATGGGTGGGAGAGGCAATGAGAATCAGTCTGTCCTCCATTATCTCCCTGACTGCCAGCTTCTTGTGGCCGACAGGGTAGGAGATGAACCCCACGTCATTATCGAGGCGAATGGTCCTCTCCACCACCTGGGGGGTCGGCAGTATCATGGCCGACACTCTTATCTGGGGGTGCATCTTGCTGAAAGGAATGATTATGTCAGGAAGATAGTAGGCGCCGAAGCTTTCACTCGTATCGATTCGGATATGCCCCCTTTTCTGCTGCTGGAAATCACGGATGACCTCTTCTGCCTGGTTCTCCAACTGGAAGATCTTTTCGGCCACGCCGTAGAGCACATTTCCGGCATCGGTGAGAACCATCCTCTTGCCGAAACGGTGGAGAAGCTTGACGCCGCATACCTCCTGGAGGTTCTGGATCTGTTTTGTCACGGCAGGCTGGGTTATGTAAAGGGCTTCGGCCGCGGCACTCAGGCTTCCGTGTTTGGCCACATAGTAGAAGATTTTCAATTGATTGAAGTTCACGGGGATAACCGGCCGTTATGAGTGATATGAATTAAATTACGTTGACTCATATTACCTGAGTCTCGTATCTTATTCAATCAGATCGCTTATGTGGAGGAGGTGCTGAGCAAATGAGTAAGATCAGCATGGTGATGTTTGATCTCTCGGGAACAACCGTCCATGACGACACGGGTGTGAGGGACTGTCTGTACAAGGCGGCCCAGGAATACGATCTCAAGACCACCCCGGAGGAGATTCTCCTGAACATGGGGACCAACAAGATCCATCTCTACCAGTTCCTGATCGCCCGGGAGAGGGGGAAGCAGATCGACATCAAGGATTTTGAGAAGATCAGAGATCCGGAGACTTACGAAGAGGCCAAGAAGGTCTTCGACCGGTATCAGGAGATCATGATCGAACATTATAGAAACGAGGTGAGAGAGGTTCCCGGTGCGTCGGACACTTTCCGGTGGTGCCACGACCACGGCATCAGGGTGGCCACCGATACGGGCTTCCACCGGGCGGTCACCGAAGCGATCATGGAAGGGCTCGGATGGGTCCGGGACGGCCTTGTCGATCTTTCGGTCGACGTGGAACACGTCCCCGGGGAGATCGGACGGCCCGCGCCTTTTATGATCTTCTATGCCATGACTCATCTGGACGTTCAGAGTGTTCATGAGGTGATCAAGATCGGCGATACACCGGCAGACATGTTGGAAGGCCGCAACGCGGGTTGTCGTGGTGTGGTCGGCGTACTGAGCGGCCCCCGGCCCGTGACGGCATGGGGGAGGTACTGGCATACCCATGTGATTCCCAGCGTGAAAGAACTTCCGGAGTTGATCGAAACGGAGTTCATGGGATAGTGGAGAGACATGGCCCTACCTGACCAGACCCGGCCTGGATAGGACCGGGTGTCTGGATAAAGGCAGGCCCGATCCAGGCCTTTCCCGGCATGAGATGGGAGGTGGGTTTTCCTGCTCCCGGCAGAGAAGGGCCCCTTCCCTGGATAGAGGAGGGGCCGCCCCGGGTGAGCCGGAGGAAAGGAAAATCAACATGAGTGAGTCGTCTTTGGCCATGGACCCCGAGGCCATCGGTGAGTATGAGAGAACGTATCTCTTCCACACCTGGACTGCCCAGAAAGGGTTCAAACCCTTCATAATCGCCGGGGCAAGGGGGAGTTACTTCTGGGATGATAAGGGAAAGAGGTACCTCGACTTCGCATCCCAACTGATCAACGTGAATGCCGGCCACCAACACCCCAAGATCCTCGAGGCCATAAAGAAGCAGGTGGACAGGCTCTGCTACGCCATGCCGGGAGCTGCCAACGATCAAAGGGCCATGCTCGGCAAGATACTGGCAGACATCGCTCCAGGGGACCTCTCCAAGACCTTTCTTGTGACAGGAGGGGCCGTGGCCAATGAGAACGCCTTGAAGATGGCCAGGGCTTTCACAGGGAGGCAGAAGGTGATCTCCAGGTACAGGTCGTATCACGGGGGGACATACGGTGCCAGTTCCATCACGGGAGATCCCAGGAGGATTCCTGCCGAACCCGGCGTCCCGGGATCTCTCCATGTATGGGATCCTTTCTGCTATCGTTGTTTTTTCAAGATGACATACCCGGAGTGTGACCTTTACTGTGCAGAGGCGATCCGTGAGTTCATCGAGGTGGAAGGGCCGGAGACGGTGGCCGCGATCATCGTGGAACCCATTACGGGGAGTAACTGCCGAATCGTACCGCCTGAGGGATACATGGAACGGCTCAGGGAGATCTGCGACCATTACGGAGCACTGCTCATTTTTGACGAGGTGATGACGGGCTTTGGAAGGACCGGGGAGTGGTTCGCCGCCGACCACTGGAAGGTGACTCCCGACATAATGACCCTGTCCAAAGGGATCAACTCGGGTTATCTTCCCCTGGGTGCGGTCATGACAACCACCAGGGTAGCCGACTTTTTCGAGGAGAATATCCTCTATGCCGGCCTCACCCAGTTTGGAAACCCCGTGGCCTGTGCCGCGGCGATTGCAGCTATCGAGGTCTACAGGGAAGAGAGGCTGATCGAGAATTCCAAGGAACTCGGCCTCTTTCTCATGGAGAGACTGGAGGAGATAAAGAAGAACCATCGAAGCGTCGGGGATGTCCGGGGCAAGGGACTCTTTGCGGCCGTAGAGCTTGTGAAGGACCCTGCAACGAGAGAGCCTATCGTCCCCTGGACCGTGCGCAACTACGAAAAGAAGCACCCCATAACAGGCGAACTGCTCGGCAGGCTGAAGGAGGTGGGCCTCTACACTTACATGCGGTGGAATGTCCTCATGATCTGTCCTCCCCTCTGCATTACCAGGGACGAGCTCGCCTGGGGTCTGGACCGAATCGACGAGGCTCTCGCCCTTGCGGACGACTATATGAACAGATCGTGATCTACCGGTCTGGGGCCGATGGGAAGGGGAGGCAGCCGAACGCAAGGACCTTGGTCCGGGGCCGCGGCCTCCGGTCCTCTGAGTCCGAAAACCGGGAGGAATGGGAGCAATGGATTTTTTGGAGGTATATGAGCGGGCTCTGAAGGGCCCTGTCATGGCGGAGAGGGACTTCGACATGAAGGTCTTCATCCCCGAGCTCAATCAGGTGGTCAAGACCTACGGTATTCGCTACGATAAAGAGAATCCCGTTCCCTCAGACGATGGGGCGGCGGATATCCTCTTTGATGGGGCGGTCGATTTTCTGAGTCGGGTGGGGGTTTACTGCCAGGACACGAACCGGGTGATCCGCTTCACCAGGGAGGAGATCCTCCAGGCGGTCAAGGTGGCCCCGGGCAGGTGCCTTGCCGGTGAGGGCAAGGATGCCGGGGTTTTTTCCATGAGGAGGCCTGATGATGGAAAGCTCCCCTGGCTTCATGTGGGATCAGGCATCGTGGCCACATCCGAGGAGATGGCCACAAACCTCATCGAAGCCTATGGCTCCATGGCAGAGGCAGACTCGATCAGCATCTCGGCTCTGGACAGCATCAGGGGGATTCCCGTATCGGCGGGATCTCCGGCGGAACTCTATGCGGCGATCCTCGGGATCAGGATAGGCCGCGAGGCCTTGAGGCGGGCGGGCCGGCCGGGCCTCCCCATCATGAACCTCATCTCCACTGCCGCAACTGCGGTGACCACCATTGCGGCAAGCGGACCTCAGTTCGGGCTGAGGCCCACAGACGGATGGCTCTGCGGCGCCATCTCGGAGATGAAGATCGACTTCGGGGCCATGAACAAGATAGCCTACCTCCTCAACTGGGGGGCAAACATCGGGGCGGAGACCAGTCCTATCCTCGGAGGATACTGCGGTGGGGCGCCAGGAACGGCAGTGGTAAGTACCGCCTATATCCTGGTCGGGCTCCTGGTGCACCACGGGAACTACCAGCTTACCTTCCCGGTCCACTTCAGGTACGGGTGCTCCACAACCAGAGATGTCCTGTGGGCTGTGGCATCGAGCTGCCAGGCAGCAAGCCGGAACATACCGATGCCCGTAATCTGGCTCGGGTACATGGCCGCAGGTCCAATGACGAGGATGTACTTCTATGAGGCAGCGGCCCACCTGCTTGCCACGGTCACTGCCGGAGCCCCGTCGGTTCAGACACCCCATCCGGCTAAGGCGGTGAAAACCGACGGCATCACGCCCATGGAGGCCAGATTCGGGATCGAGATGGCAAGGGCGGCCTCCAAGCTGAGGCGAGACCAGGCGACTGGCCTCGTGGTGCGCCTGCTCGAGAAGTACGAGACACAGCTGGATGCACCTCCGGAGGGAAGCCGTTATCAGGACTGCTTCGACGTGAAAAGGGGAAAACCGGGCCAAGAGTATGTACGCCTGTACGGCGAGGTGAAAGAGGAACTGGCCGGGATGGGAATCCCCTTTGACTAGCCGGTGGGCTTTCCAATCTCAGCTCTCTCCTTCCCTCTTGGAAATTCCCATGGTTATCCTCACGGTGGTTCCCCTGCCCCTCTGGCTTGCCAGCGTGAAGGAGTAACCGGGATGGTCCTCTATGATCCTTTTTGTTACTGAGAGACCGAGGCCGGTGCCTTGTTTCTTGGTGGTGAAGAAGGGGTTGAATATCTTCTCCTTCGCGCCTTCTGGAATTCCGGGCCCTTCATCAGAGATCGCCAGTTCTGCACGGTCGCCTGAGACCCTGGATCGCATGAGGAGAGTTCCTCCCTTCTTCATGGCCTCCATGCCGTTCTTGACCAGGTTCAGCAAGGCCTGCTTGAGCCTGCCCCGATCTCCTTCCACGAATACGGGGCCATCCTCGGTATCCAGACTCAAACGGATGCCCTTTTTCCTACAGCTCTCATGGGCAAGGGAGGAGATCTCCCGGAGCAATTCGTTCAAGTCGATCTTCTCAATCACCAGCCTCATGGGCGCGTAGAGGTCCCGTAACTCCCCGAGAAGGTTTTCCAGCCGCCCGACCTCCTGGGTGATGATATCGAGCTTGGATCTGGTCTTTTCATCTTGAGCCGTCCTCGCCAATTGCCGTGAGAACCCTCCGATCAGGGCCAGGGGGTTTCTGATCTCATGGCTGATCTCTGCCACCACCTGCCCGAGAGCGGCGAGGCGCTCCGATCTCTGAATCCTTTCCTCGAGCTGCCTTGTCTCTGTCATATCCCTGAGGATTCCCGTGAAGAAAAGCTTTCCATCAATGGCAGCCACGGAAAAAGAGATGCTGGCAGGGAATGACTCTCCATTTTTTCGGAAGGCGACGAAATCGGTCTCATGGCCGATCAGTCTGGGATTTCTCGTCTCCAAATACCGGGAAACCGCCCGGCGATGGTTCTCGCTGCATCGAGGCCCCAGGATCACGTCGAGATCATGCCCGATTACCTCGCCACGGCTGTAACCGAAGATCCTCTCGGCGGCCCGGTTGAAGAATATGACCTTATGGTCCTGGTCGATGGTGATAAAGGCCTCGTTTGTGTTTTCGACCGCACCGTGGAGGATGCTCAGTTCGTTGAGTTGTCTCTCCTTCATGAGCAACCCGTGTATCTTACCCTTTAGGAACCATTGCGGAATATTTCATTGATTGTCGGTTTCCAGGCTATACTCCGTATTTCTCCCGGAGCCTCAGAGACAGCTCTCGGATCATTCCAAACGCCCTGTCCACGGTCTTCTCTCCATCCGGGTTGACCAGGCAGCAGGTGGCGGGAGAGAGCATGCTTCTCGAGACGAGCAATTCGCGGTCTATCCCTTTTTTTTCGAGAGGAACCCATATGTCACTGAGCCGTCTTTCCAGGGAGTCGAGCCCCTCCTTTTCGAATGCCTCGTGATTGGTCGGCACAATCCCCCAGACGATGGCCCTGCCCTGTTCGAGGAACCTTCTGATCGAGGGTGCATAGGCGGCAAAGACCTCGCCGTTTGAGTAGACATCCAGGGACAGGACGTCCAGATCGAGGCTAAGCAGGAAATCCCAGTCCGGGTTACCGCATAGATGGACGCCACGGGGTCTCTCTATCATGGAAAAAAAGGTCTCCATGTCGCCTTTGGCCGGCAGATCTCCGTAACCGGACATGCCACTGAAGAGAAACTGTAACCCCGGCTCATCAACAAACATGAATGCATTCTCGTTCTTTCTCTTGAGCCGGTTGAGTTGGGCATTGACTCTCCTTGCAAGGACCTCCACCATGAACGGACGTACCGTGTCATCGAAGAGTATCGGCCGGTCATCGTCATCGAGGACGTTGAAGCCGAAGCTGATCGGGCCCTCGATTTGGCCCCGTATGGCCGGTCTATTGGAGAGATCGAGATCGAGAAAGAGATGGTAGACCACCGAATAGGTCTTGCTGATGTCGAAATAGCCCGGCTCTTCGAAATGGGCCAGGGTTTGCTCCAATTCCCTGATGAATTTCTCCCTGGAAAAACGCAATGTGCGCTTTTCCATATCGAGCACGATTCCCGGAAAGTGTTCAGAGGCCTGGACGTACATGTCCTCATAGTAGCTGACATGGGGGAGTTGGGGCCAGAACGGAACATCCAGGGACAGTGCCATTTCCATGGCCCCATGCACATCGGTATGCGGCATGACCCCCATGGCGGTCGTGAGCAGATTACCCGGTACGGCCATGATTCCACCGACTTTCCGTGTCCCTATGTGCGGCAAAGATCCAAGAAACGGCTTCCAAGGGGCAAGAGTTCGCCCGGCGGCTCTGAGCTTCGCCTGCTGATGGATGGAAAAGCTGCTCATCTCTGCCGGTTCACCCGGAAGGACCGCGGGCGGTCAACTCCCCGTTGAGAAAGACGATATGTCTCATCTCTTCCTTGATGATTTCCTCGATTCTGCCCTTGCCCAGCCTTTCGGGCACCACCTCCTTGATGCCGAGGTAGAAGATAATGGAGTCCTTTTCAAGATCGAGAGCCTTCTTGAGGATGTCTCTCTGGGTGTGTTGATCCTTGAAAAAATCCACGGGGTCTGCTTTTGGATCAAAGACGTGGCCGTCTGCCATTGCCCGCAGGTACAAGGCCCCTTCGCCCTGAGGATCGAATGCCGCTGCGGTCCTGTCCGAGGTGGAGAGCTCCTCTCTCATTGAGGCAAAGACCCTTTCGTGATTCTGTTCCATGGCGGCCAGTTCGAGAAACATCCGGCGCTCGCCCGAATCAAGGACTCCCTCGGCCGCGCGGCGATAGAATCGCGCGCCGTTTCTCTCGATCTGTTCTGCCATCTCGAAGACCTCATCGGCACTGAAGTCGATATTCATCGATGTCCTCCTTGTCTCTCCACCCCAGCCATAGGACCGTTTCCTAAGAGTTCCGGGATAGACATCAGCTCTCATGAACAAAGACAACCGTTTCTGTGGCCCTCGCGGCCCAGTCCCTCCGGCAACTCCACTGCTCTTGTCCCGTTCTTTTCTCCCGTGAGGACTCGGCAGACAACATGATCATAGCACAACGAGGAGACCTTAGTGAAGGGATGTCGGGACGAGCAGGGAAGGTCGGTCCCGGCCCTGTGCCTAGGGAAGGGACTTGATGTCTCTTTGAAATTAGTGGATATTTTTGGGCTGATACTTGGGCCCGGCAACGACGGGGAGGCCTTTGGAAACGAAAAGACAGGGAGTAGATCCTGTGGACAAGGTGATAGTCACGGCGGCTCTCACGGGAAGCAGAATCACGCGTGATAAAACGCCTTACATCCCAATCACGCCGGAAGAGATCACCCGTTCGGCCGTGGAGTGCTGGCACGCCGGGGCCGCGGTGGTACACATTCATGTGCGAGATCCGAAAACCGCATTGGGCACCCAGGACGTGGATCTCTTCAGACGGGTCGTAGAACCTTTGAGGGAGAAGACCGACCTTGTCCTTTGCCTTACCACCAGCGGGATACCAGGGCGCAACCTGCCAACCGAGGAGAGACTGGCCCCGCTTGCGTTGAAACCGGAATTGGCCTCCCTGGACGCCGGGTCGATCAACCTTGGAGGAGATGTCTTTCTGAACCCGCCGTCCTTCCTCCATGAGGCGGCCAGGAGGATGAAGCAGGAAGGAGTGAAACCCGAGCTCGAGGTCTTTGACACGGGCATGGTGGTGACCTGCCTCCGCATGAGAGCCGAGAAAAGGCTGGAGGATCCGCTCCATTTCCAGTTCGTCTTGGGAACACCCTGGGGTGCTCCGGCAACGCCGAAATCCATGTTGCATTTGTACGAACAGATCCCTCCGAAGGCAACCTGGTCTGTCATCGGTGTGGGCAGAGGGCATCTGCCCATGTCCATGATGGCCCTGATTATGGGGGGACACATCCGGGTCGGCATGGAGGACAATATCTACTACGAGTCCGGGGTCCTGGCCAGGAGCAATGCCCAGATGGTAGAGAGGATCGTGCGCATCGCCCGCGAGTACGGCCGGGACGTGGCCTCTCCTGATGAAGCCAGAACGATCCTGGGATTAAGAGACCGCTGATTTTTTCAGGAAATTCCGGCAGTCTTCGGATACGAGACCTATCTACTCGTATTTCCGAGCAACGTGGCCTGTTCTCGCGGATCATAGACTAGGGTGGACTCACGCGAGAACCCTGCAGAAGGACAGGAATCGAATGTACAGGGAACAAAAAACCTAGGAGGGGGATATGGCTGGTTTTCAGGATCGTATTGTTCGTGCTGCCAAGCTGGATGCCAATCTGTATGAGGAGGTTGAGGCCGACAAGGGAGCCATGGGGCAAGCCATGGGTGTTGTCGTTCTTTCAAGCGTAGCTGCTGGTATAGGGACCATAACACAGGGAGGGCTTGGCGGGATTCTAATGGGAACGATATTTGCCGTCATCGGGTGGTTTGCCTGGGCTTATATCACGTATCTTGTTGGAACGAAAATCCTTCCGGAGCCTCAGACCAAGGCGGATCCCGGGGAATTGTTACGAACCATCGGTTTTTCGAGTTCTCCTGGGTTGATTCGGGTGCTGGGCATTATCCCGGGACTGGGATGGTTGGTTTTTCTGGTCGCCTCAATCTGGATGTTGGTGGCGATGGTCATAGCGGTCAGGCAAGCCCTGGATTACAGGAGCACGTTTCGTGCTATAGGGGTTTGTTTGATAGGGTGGATCATTCAGGCTGCAATCCTCGCATTGTTGCTTTCCATCATAGGTGTTTCGAAAGGCGTCTAGTGCTTTTTCTTGTCCCGACGTCAGCCAGGGGGCGGTTTTGCAAGACCTCTGTTCGGCCTCCACGGGCGGTCTTTCTTCCCTCGCCGTGGATATCAGCGCTTGCCACTTCCGGTTTCCTTGCAGGCAGCTGGTTGCTTGCGGGACCGGCGTTTCGGTGCAACGCAAACCGATAACCTTATTTGACCCGGGGGCGGACCGGCTGTTGTTCGGTGCCTGATCAGACGAGAATGGGAGCCATGGATAGAGAAGAGTTCAGGAGGCAGATAGACCTCAAGGGGCGACAGTACGACGTCTTCGATATCGTCATGCTCGAGAAAAGGGGTATAGCCGACATAGGAAGACTCCCTTTTGCGGTCAGAATCCTCGTTGAGAACGTCTTGAGGAAACTCGACGGCCGTATGGTCCATGAGGAGGATCTGCTGAAAATAGCCAGGTGGGAAAAGACATACGCCGAGCCTGTCGAAATACCCTATTACCCGGCACGCGTCCTGATGCAGGATTTTACCGGAGTTCCTGCTGTCGTGGATCTTGCCGCTATGAGGGATGCTGTAAAGGATCTCGGAGGGGATCCCAAGAGAATCAATCCTCTCGTTCCAGTGGAATTGATTGTCGACCACTCCGTGCAGGTCGACTACTACGGTACTGAGAGAGCTTTGAACAAGAACGTGGAAAAGGAATACGAGAGGAATTGGGAGAGATACGCCCTTCTGAAATGGGCAAAGACAAGCTTCGATAATTTCAGGGTTGTTCCCCCCAATTCCGGGATATGCCACCAGGTCAACCTGGAATACCTGGGAAGAGTGGTGGTCACCGAAGAGGCCGGTGCAAAGGCTAGAGCCTATCCCGACACGCTGATCGGTACCGACTCACACACGACGATGATCAATGGAATCGGCGTGATGGGGTGGGGGGTCGGCGGGATTGAAGCGGAATCGGTCATGCTCGGCCAACCGTATTACATCCGGATACCCGAGGTGATCGGAGTTAGAATGGTGGGTGAGCTCGACGAAGGGATCACTGCAACGGACCTTGTACTCACCCTTACGGAACTGCTCAGGACACGGGGAGTGGTGGAAAAATTCGTTGAGTATTTCGGCCCTGGAGTGCAGAACCTTACCGTTCCCGATCGGGCGACCATAGCCAACATGACCCCCGAACACGGTGCGACACTCGGTTTCTTTCCCGTGGATGAGAAGACCCTCGACTATCTCAGGATTACCTATCGGGAGAAACAGGCAGAGATCGTCGAAGCCTATACCAGGGAGCTTGGGCTCTTCTATACCGGCAGAGAGGAGCCCGAGTACACCGAGGTTATCGAGTTCGATCTTTCTTCGGTTGAGCCGTCAGTGGCAGGCCCTTCGAGGCCCCAGGATAGAATTCCCCTGAGGGAGTTCAAGAAGAATCTCGCCCCGCTCTTTGCCCCGCTTCGCGAGAGGAATGCCGGTTCGGGAGGAGTTTCCCGGTTGCCCAGGGGGCCTGGTTCTTCGGGCTCTGTGAGGGTGAGTTCCCGGTCCCCGAGAACCTGTCACCGAGTCGATCTTGACGGAAAGGTGGCGGAAATTGGGGACGGGAGCATCGTGGTGGCGGCCATTACCTCGTGTACGAACACGTCGAATCCCTCTGTCCTCATCGGGGCTGGACTCGTTGCAAAAAGAGCCGTCAAAAGGGGACTACGGGTCCCTCCTCATGTGAAGACTTCCCTTGCTCCGGGTTCAAGGGTAGTGACGAGGTATCTCGAGGATTCAGGCCTCATGCCTTATCTCGAGGCCCTCGGATTCCATCCTGTCGGGTTCGGCTGTACGACGTGCATCGGTAACAGCGGCCCCCTCCATCCAGAGATGGAACGGGTTATCTCCGAACACGACCTTGCAGTCGCGTCTGTCCTTTCGGGGAACCGGAATTTCGAGGCCAGGATACACCAGAGCATCAAATGGAATTTTCTGGCATCACCCATGCTGGTTGTGGCGCTTGCAATCGCCGGGAGGGTCGGTGTGGATTTTGAAGCAGAGCCTGTGGGGTATGACCCGAACGGCGAGCCGGTTTATCTCCGGGATATCTGGCCAAAGTCCGGAGAGATCGGCGAGCTTGTCCGGGGAAACGTATGCGGTGAGTTCTTTGCAGCCGAGTACGAGAGGATCTTCATCGGAGATGCACTCTGGGAGGGCCTGCATGTGGAGCAGACTACGACCTTCCCTTGGGATGACAGGTCCACGTATGTAAAGAGGCCTCCTTACTTTGAGGGTATGAGGGCCGGGTGGAGGGTGCCTTCGGATATCGAGGGGGCAAGGGCTATTGTCGTAGTGGGAGACTCCATCACGACCGACCACATCTCTCCTGCCGGTGGCATACCGGAGGACTCTCCTGCGGGGCGATACCTGATGGAAAGGGGGGTAGCTCCTCGTGATTTCAACTCCTATGGCTCCAGGAGGGGGAACCACGAGGTTATGGTGAGGGGGACTTTCGCAAACATCAGAATGAGAAACCTCATTGTCGCTCCGAGAGAGGGGGGGGTGACGTTGAAGTTTCCGGAGCACCGAGAGATGCCCGTCTATGATGCAGCAGTGGAATACGGAAAGGAGGGGACTCCCCTCTTGGTTCTGGCGGGTAAAGAGTATGGGACAGGCTCCTCCAGGGACTGGGCTGCAAAGGGGACCCGCCTCCTCGGGGTGAAGGCCGTAATTGCCGAATCCTTCGAGCGCATCCACAGGAGCAACCTCATCGGCATGGGGGTTTTGCCACTCGTGTTTAGAGAGGGTGAGACCCGTGAGAGTCTTGGACTCGACGGTTCCGAAGCCTTCTCGATCCGGGGCGTCGAGGAGATAAGACCCAGGAAGGTACTGCGGGTAAAGGCCGTCAAAGAAGACGGAAGGGAGATAGACTTTCACGTAGTCGCCAGGCTGGACACCGAGGTTGAAGTCGAATACTACAGAAACGGCGGAATTCTGCCCTATGTATTACGGAAGATGCTGAAGGTATAGTGAAGGTATAGTGAAGGTATAGGGACGTAGGTTCTCAAGCAACTTTTGAAGCCTCTGGGCCGACCCCTCCATTGTTGAGAAGTTCTATCTGCTTTGGCCCGGGGCAAGAATATCCTGCAGCCCCGGCTTCTAGCGTTAACCTGTTCACGGAATCCGGTTAACCCCAATTTTGTTTCTCCTTCGAACCTCCTTCCTCCACGTCTCAAGCGGCCTGTTTCCCAGGGTGGCAGGTACCGGTCCAGCGGGCCGTTGTTCGGGAATCGACAGGTACCGAGTATCATGGCAGGATTCCGTGCGGGCTTGAGGGGTCATTGATCCCCTGTACGGTTTGGGGAAAGCCTTTGGAATTGCGGCGTAGAAACTCAGTTGATTTCTCTCTTGACATGGGAGGGTGGCTCGGTATAATGGCCGCGGGTTTGGGCGGCTTGCCTTTGAGGTTGGGGTTTTTTGAGCCCATGAGAAGAACGAAGGACATATGTCATCATCGGTGGTATAAGTACTCAGATCATCGGAATAAGATGTCCCCCTTGAGGGAGCATTTGGTGTACCTTCAGGGATCACCGAGAGACCTGGAGGTGCCGTATGACGGG